>JAEHDA010000197.1 GCA_016880655.1 Rhodocyclaceae bacterium | reverse complement strand
TCGCACGCTGCCCGGTGGCGGCGATCCGCCCCGCACTGGTGAATGGCAAGCCCTCACTGGAAGTTGACGAGAAGAAATGCGTCTGCTGCGGCGCCTGCTACCCTCCCTGCCCCCCGATGCAGATCAATGACCCCGAGTTCTCCAAGTTCGCAATCTGGGTCGGTGGCAAGAACTCCAACGCCCGCAGCAAGCCGACCTTCCACAAGATGGTCGCCGCCGGCATCCCGAACAACCCGCCGCGCTGGCCAGAGGTGGGCACGATCGTCAAGGACATCCTCAACGCCTACAAGACCGACGCCCGCCCGTGGGAGCGCATGGCCGACTGGATCGATCGCATCGGCTGGCCGCGCTTTTTCGAGAAGACCGGTCTGCCCTTCACCAAGTACATGATCGACGATTGGCGCGGCGGCCGGGCGAACCTGAACGCCTCCGCCCACGTCCGTTTCTGATATCGGGGTCGCGATGAAGTTTTCCATCCTCATCAACGAAGGTCCCTACACCCACCAAGCCTCGGACTCGGCGTACCAGTTTGCCAAGTCCGTGCTGGCCAAGGGTCACGAGATCTTCCGCATCTTCTTCTATCACGATGGCGTGAACAATGCGACGCGGCTGACCACGCCGCCGCAGGATGACCGCAACATCGTCAACCGCTGGTCGAAGCTGGCCGAAGAGCACAAGCTTGATATGGTGGTCTGCGTTGCCGCCGCCCAGCGCCGTGGCATCGTCGATGAAGGCGAAGCCAAGCGCAACGGCAAGGACGCCACCAACCTCGCGCCCGGCTTCCGCATCTCCGGTCTCGGTCAATTGATTGAAGCCGGAATCCAGGCTGACCGCATGGTCACTTTCGGCGATTGAGGGAAACGTCATGACAACCAAGAAATTCATGATGGTCAACCGCAAGGCGCCCTACGGCACGGTCTATGCCCTGGAGTCTCTGGAGGTCGTCCTGATCGCCGCCGCCTTTGAACAAGACGTTTCCCTGGCCTTCCTTGACGACGGTGTCTATCAGCTCAAGAAGGGCCACCAGACCAAGGGTATCGAGATGAAGGGCTTCGAGAAGACCTACGGTGCTCTCGAGGACTACGACGTCACCAAGCTCTACGTCGACCAGGAATCCATGGCCGCCCGCGGCCTCACCGCCGACGACCTGTGCGTACCGGTAGAGGTCATGAGCCGGGCCGAACTGGGCAAGATGATGGAAGAGCAGGACGTGGTCCTGTCGTTCTAAGGAAAAACAACATGCTGAACATCATCAACAAGTCGCCCCTGGATCGCGGTTCCCTCGACACCTGCCTACAGTCAGCCGATGCGGGCGCCATTCTGCTGATCGAGGATGGCGTCTATGCCGCCACTAAAGGCAGCGCCGGCGAGGCAAAGCTGAAGGCGGCCGGCGGCAAGTTCAAGATCTATGCGCTGGGCCCCGATCTGGAAGCCCGCGGCATCGCCGATCGCGTCATGGACGGCGTCACCCTAGTCGATTATGGCGGCTTCGTCGATCTGGTCGCCGAACACAAAACCAGTCAGTCGTGGCTCTGATCGCTGCCCGACCGAGCATCAACAGATCACTCACTTAGGAGACAATCGAAATGGCTATCGAAGTTAATGGCAAGTCCTACGAAGTGGACGAAGAGGGCTATCTGATCAACCTCGGCGAATGGAACGAGGATGTGGGCAGCTTCCTGGCCCAGCAAGAAGGCGTTGCGATGACCGAGCAGCACTGGGAAGTCATCAACTTCCTGCGCGACTACTACAACGAGTTCCAGATCGCCCCGGCCGTGCGCGTCCTGACCAAGGCAATCGGCAAGAAGCTCGGCCCGGAGAAGGGCAACAGCCAGTACCTGTACGAACTGTTCCCCTACGGCCCCGCCAAGCAGGCCTGCAAGATCGCCGGCCTGCCGAAGCCCACCGGCTGCGTATAACCAAGCGCACTCGGTAAACGAACGACGCCGGCCGGCACCCTTGGTGTCAGCCGGCTGTCGGTGGCTGGGTCTTGATCAACACTGTCCGCCGCACATGAACGCATGCCCTTGAGCGTACGCACATGACCACATTCTTCGCGATTCTCTTTTACGTCGCCGCGGCGGTTTTCGTCCTGGGCTTGGCGTTCAAGATCCTCGACTTCGCCAGAACGCCGGCGCCGCTGTCGATTCCGACCACGCCCGCGCCGACAACCAGGAGCGGCGTCGCCTTCCGCATGTTCCGCGAGGTCGTGTTCTTCGAGAGCTTGTTCAAGGGCAACCTCTGGATCTGGATATTTGCCGCCGCCTTCCACTTCGGGCTCGCGCTCGTCGTGGTCCGGCACCTGCGCTATTTCATCGAGCCTGTCTGGTTCTGGGTCGCGTTCGCGCAGCCGTTCGGCATGTATGCCGGCTTCGCCATGGTCGCCGGCCTGGGCGGACTGTGGGCGCGCCGCTTCCTGGTCGAACGCATCCGCTACATCTCGACGCCCTCCGACCACCTGATGCTGGCACTGCTGCTCCTGATCGGCCTGACCGGCCTGGGCATGAAGTTCCTGATGCACACCGACATCGTTGCCGTAAAGGCCTTCTTCCTCGGTCTGCTGCGCTTCGATATCCAGCCGCTCCCCGAACATCCCGGCCTCTACGTGCACCTCTTGCTGGTCGCCGCGTTGATGATCATTTTCCCGTTCAGCAAGCTCCTGCACGCGCCAGGCATATTCTTCAGCCCTTCGCGAAACCAGGCCGACAATCCGCGTGAGACGCGCCATCTGGCGTCTTGGGCGGCCAAGTTGGAGAAGAACTGACATGGCCGCACCCGACGCCAAAGCCAAGACCGAGGCCCCGGCCTTCCGCGACTT
Source organism: Rhodocyclaceae bacterium (assembly GCA_016880655.1). GTDB lineage: Bacteria > Pseudomonadota > Gammaproteobacteria > Burkholderiales > Rhodocyclaceae > Fen-999. Next base: position 36,880 of record JAEHDA010000197.1, on the reverse strand, counting down.
TCCGACCGTGCCGACCATTCTGGCCGGGGCAACGGAAAATGTCCGTTCATATGTCGCCAACGAAAAGATACAGGAAGCCATCGGCTTCCCCGGCAAGTTGGCCGACAACTGGCAGGAAACCCACGACAAGGCCATCGGCCGCTTCGGCGAGCTGCTGGAGAAGTACCGCTCGCTCAAGGTATACATGGATGCCTGCGTGCATTGCGGCTCCTGCACCGACAAGTGCCACTACTTCATCGGCACCAACGACCCGAAGAATATGCCGGTCGCCCGTCAGGAACTGATGCGCAGCGTCTATCGCCGCTACTTCACGCCCGCTGGCAAGATGTTCCCCAGCCTGGTCGGGGCACGCGACCTGACCAAGGAAGTTCTCGACGAGTGGTTTACGTACTATTGGCAGTGTTCGGAGTGCCGACGCTGCTCGGTGTTCTGCCCCTACGGCATCGACACCGCCGAGATCACCATGGCCGGCCGCGAGATCCTCGATTACGTCGGCTACGGCCAGAAGTACTCGAACGAGATCATCGGCAAGGTGCACAAGATCGGCAACAACCTCGGCCTCCCCGGCCCGGCGCTGGAAGATACCCTGAACGGCCTCGAAGAGGACGTCAAGGACGACACAGGCGTTGACGTCAGATATCCTCTCGACGTCCAGGGCGCCGAAGTCCTGCTGGTAACGCCATCGGCTGACTTCTTCGCCGAACCGCACATTGAAAGCCTGATCGGCTACGGCAAGGTCTTCCACGCCGCCGGCATCTCCTGGACGCTGTCGTCCAAGGCCTCGGAAGCTGGCAACTTTGGCATGTTCATCGGCAACTACGACCAGTTGCGCAAGATCGCCATGCGCGTACGAGAAGCCGCGCTGGAGCTTGGCGTCAAGCGCATCGTTGTCGGCGAATGCGGCCACGCCTGGCGCGTCGCCTATGCTTTCTGGAACACGCTGACCGGTATTGGCGCCGGCGCCAACGATCCCTTTGCCGTCGAACTGCAGAAGCAGCTCGACCCGAACTACAAGCAGCCCTCGCACATCTGCGAAGTAACCTGGGACCTGATCCAGCAGGGCCGCCTGAAGTTCGACAAGTCGGCCAACGACAGCCGCATCATCACCTTCCACGACTCCTGCAACGTCGCCCGCGCCTCGCGCATGGGCGACTACCCGGGAGGCCAGTTCGACATCCCGCGCAACATCATCAAGGCGGTGGCGAACAACTATTTCGAAATGGCAGTCGACACCACGCGCGAGAAGACCTTCTGCTGCGGCGGCGGCGGCGGACTGCTGACCGACGAACTGATCGATATCCGCGTCAAGGGCGCCCTGCCGCGCATGGAAGCCCTGAAGCATGTCGTCGACGATCACGGCGTCAATTTCATGGCCACGATCTGTGCCATCTGCAAGGCCCAGTTCACCAAGGTTTTGCCCTACTACGGTTTCAATATGCGCCTGGTTGGCGGCGTGCATCAGCTGGTCAGCACCGCCATCAAATTGGGCAACGAGCAGTAAGACAACGATACCCCGGAGACAAAAGCTATGTCAGCGACAACTGAAACCCAAGATACCAAGCTGTCGTTCCGCCGTTACAAGGAAGGTGATCTCAAGGTCAAGCGGTGGCAGGAGAACATTTTCCAGGCCAGCTGGTCACACAAGTGTCCGACCTACATCCAGTCCACGCCACCCTGTCAGGGTTCCTGCCCGTCCGGCGAAGACATCCGCGGCTACCTGAACATCGTCCGCGGCGTCGAGAAGCCCCCGGTCGGCGCCGACGGCAAGCCGGTCATGCCCTGGCAGGAATATGCCTGGCGCCGCCTGACCGAAGCCAATCCGCTGCCCGCCGTCATGGGCCGTGTCTGCCCGGCGCCTTGCGAGACCGGCTGCAACCGCAACCAGGTCGAGGATCACGTCGGTATCAACTCCGTCGAGCACTTCCTCGGCGAGTACGCCATCAAGAACAGCCTGCAATTCAACAAGCCGGCAAAGTTGACCGGCAAGAAGGTCGCCGTCATCGGTGGTGGTCCGGCCGGCCTGTCGGTCGCCTACCAACTGGCTCTCAAGGGCCACTCGGTCACCATCTTCGACGAGCACGAATTCCTTGGCGGCATGATGCGCTACGGCATTCCGGGCTACCGGACGCCGCGCGACGTGCTCGACGCCGAAATCCAGCGCATCCTCGACCTGGGCGTCACCGCGAAGCTGAACACCCGCATCGGCACCGACATCACCATGGAGCAGATCCGCAAGGATTTCGACGCCGTGTTCCTCGGCCTCGGTGCCCAGGCCGGTCGCGCCCTGCCGATCGATGGCGACACCACGGCTCCGAACGTCGTTACTGCCACCTCCTTCCTGCGCGCCTTCAACGACGGCCGCCTGCGTCACGTAGGCAAGCGCGTCGTGGTGGTGGGTGGCGGCGATACCTCGATGGACGTCGCTACCGTTGCCCGTCGTCTCGGCCACATCACCGAAGCCAAGCCGACCGAATGGGAAGGCGCCATTGCCGGCAAGATGGCGCAGGACGTCGCCGATATTTCAACCCGCCAGGGTGCCGACGTCGTGCTGACTTCGGTGTTCGGTACCGACAAAATGATGGCCAGCAAGGCCGAACTCGATCATGCCGCGGCCGAAGGCATCGTGATCATGGGCGGCTGGATGCCGGTCGCCGTGGTCAAGGGCGCCGATGGCCGCGCCACCGCGCTGAAGGTTTGCCAGTGCGAGGCCAAGATGGTCGGTGGTCGCCTGGAAATCAAGAAGGTCGAAGGCACCGAGAAGGATCTGCCGGCCGACCTGATCGTCTCGGCGATCGGCCAGGCCGTCGATTTCACTGGCCTGGAAGAGTTCAACAACGGCAAGGGCGGCCTCACCGCCGACAAGAATTACCAGGTGCAGAACAAGCCGGGCGTCTTCGCCGGCGGCGACATCATTCGTCCCCATCTGCTGACCACGGCCGTCGGCCATGGCGCGATCGCGGCGGATACCATCGACCAGTACCTGTCCGGTGCTGCCGTTGGTCGTCGGCCCAAGATCGACGTGCATACTTTCGACCTGATGCGCAAGTACGTCGAGAAAGGCGTCGGCTTCGAAGAGATCAAGGAGCCGATCCGTGGCACTGACGGTGCCAAGGGAGCTGTGCACAACTTCGACAACCGCTCCGACCGTTACGTCATCCCGCACGACGAGCTGTTCCTCGGCCACTTCCAATATACGCTGCGCAACAAGCGGATCATCACACACCTGACGAAGGAAAGCGCGCTGGGTAACTTCGAGGAGCGCCTCGATCCGCTCGATGACAAGCAGGTCGTTGCGGAAGCCAAGCGCTGCATGAGTTGCGGCCTGTGCTTCGAGTGCGACAACTGTGTCGTCTATTGTCCGCAGACCGCAGTGTACAAGGTGAAGAAGACCGACGCGACAACCGGCCGCTACGTAGCGACGGATTACGACAAGTGCATCGGCTGCCACATCTGCCACGATGTCTGCCCGACCGGCTACATCCAGATGGGCTTGGGCGAATAAGGAATCCCACCATGCGACGCGCGGCCACTTTCCTTCTCCTTGGCGTATTGCCATGGCTGACTTTTTCGGCGTGGGCCGGAGACAGCGTGCCAAAGCCCACCATCAGGATCGCCACTGAAGGCAAGTGCATCGCGCCGGCGGAGGAAATGCGCCGCAACCACATGGACATGCTCAAGCACCAGCGCGACAAGACGCTGCGCCAGGGCATCCGCGGCGAAAAGGCCAGCCTCAACGGCTGCATCGAGTGCCACGCAGCCAAGTCGACCGGATCGGTCATCGGCCACGATGACAGCTTCTGTCAAAGTTGCCACAGCTACGCCGCAGTAAAGCTCGATTGCTGGGATTGCCACCAGCCGAAAGCAGGTTACAAGGCGACGGGAGTCAAGCCATGAGCAACAACGATCGCCGCGGCTTCCTGGCCGCATCCGCCGGCCTGGGTCTGGTTGCCATCGCCCCGGGCGTGCACCTGATGCAGGTGGCGCAAGCGCGGCCGGCCGGCGAGCCCGCTTCCAAGCTTCAGCGCTGGGGCATGCTGGTCGACACCGCCAAGTGTGCCACCGGCTGCGATGCCTGCGTCTCGGCCTGCGCCACGGAGAACGGCATCAACGAGAAGGTCGCCGACCCTCGTCAGGCTGCCCAGTGGATCCGCAAGATCGATCTCAAGGACCCGAAGAACGGCCGCCAGCACTCCCTGCCGATGATGTGCCAGCATTGTGCCGAACCGCCTTGCGTCGATGTCTGCCCAACCGGCGCTTCGATGAAGCGTGCCGACGGCATCGTGCTGGTCGACCGCCACATCTGCATCGGTTGCCGCTACTGCATGATGGCCTGCCCGTACAAGGCACGCTCCTTCGTGCATCAGCCGCTGACCCAGCAAAACCCGGAAGTGCCGCGCGGCCTCGGTTGCGTCGAAAGCTGTACGCTATGCGTGCATCGTGTGGACAAGGGCCAGAAGCCGGCCTGCGTCGAAGCCTGCCCGGAAGGTGCCATGGTGTTCGGCGACCTGGAAGACCCGAACAGCGACATCGCCCGCCGCATCGCCCAGACCGCCACCACCCAGGTGCGCGCCGACCTGAAGCTCAACACCGGCGTTCGTTACCAAGGAATCTGACCCCATGAGCCTGGTACCCTTCTCCCGCCGCGAAGAAACGCTGTTTTACATGGTAGCGGGCTTCGGCGCCGCCATCGTCGCCATCGGCCTCGCCGCCGCCCTGTACATGGAGCACAGCGGCCACGTCGTCACCGGCATGAACAATCAGATCGTCTGGGGCCTGCCACACGTCTTCGCCATCTTCCTGATCGTCGCCGCCTCCGGCGTGCTCAACGTCGCCTCGATCGGCTCGGTGTTCGGCAAGGTTCTCTACAAGAAGCGCGCGCCGCTCTCCGGGCTGCTCTGCATCGCCATGCTGGCCGGTGGCCTGGCGGTGATCATGCTCGACCTCGGTCGCGCCGATCGCCTCGTCGTCGCCATGACGCACTTCAATCCGACCTCGGTATTCGGCTGGAACGTCATTCTCTATCCCGGCATGTTCGGCATCGTCGCCGTCTATCTGTGGACAATGATGGAACGACGCATGAACCCGTGGTCGAAGCCGGTCGGCTTCGCGGCCTTCATCTGGCGCCTGTTGCTCACCACCGGCACCGGTTCGATCTTCGGCTTCCTGGTCGCCCGCCAGGCATATCAATCGGCCGTCCTGGCGCCGATGTTCATCATCATGTCCTTCGCCTGGGGCTTGGCGGTGTTCATGATCGTCCAGCGTGTAATGTTCGCCTGGAACGCAATGACCGTCGCCCCGGCCATCCGCAATCGCATGAAGAACCTGCTCGGTGTGTTTGTCGCGGCGGTGTTCTACTTCGTCGCCGTCTATCACCTGACTAACCTCTACTTCGCCAAGCAGGTCGCATTTGAGCGCTTCATCCTGCTCGATGGCGGCATCTTTCCGGTGCTGTTCTGGGGTGGCTGGCTGTTCCTCGGTACCATCCTGCCGCTGCTGCTGCTCTATCTGCCCGGCCTGTCCGCGATGTGCGGTTCGGTCGCGATTGCCTCGGGCTTGGTGATCCTCGGCGCCTTCTGCCAGCTCTACGTGTTCATCATCGGCGGTCAGGCATTCCCGCTTGAGATATTCCCCGGTATGGAAATGAGCAGCAGCTTCTTTGACGGCCGCGTGGACACTTACACACCCAGTTGGCCAGAGTTCATTCTCGGCCTCGGCGGCATCGGCATTGCCTTCACCATGACCGCTATCGGTGTGCGCGTGTTGCGCTTCCTGCCGGAAGACGACCTCACCCATCTGGAAGCCGCTGGCAACGTCACCGACTGACGGTCGGAGGGCTCGACCGCCATGCACCGATTCCTGATATCGGCCGCGCACAAATCGTCCGGCAAGACCACCGTCTCGCTGGGCATCGCCGCGGCGCTGAAGGCACTCGGCCTCACGGTGCAGCCGTTCAAGAAGGGGCCAGACTACATCGATCCGCTGTGGCTTGGCGCCGCGGCGGGCCGCAGCTGCCGCAACCTCGACTTCTTCCTGTCATCCGAGGATGAAATCCTGGCGCAGTTCAACCGCTATGGCTGCGACGCCGACATCTGCCTGGTCGAAGGAAACCATGGCCTGTATGACGGCCTCGACCTCAATGGAACCAACAGCAACGCGGCGCTCGCGAAACTGCTCGGCCTGCCCGTCATCCTGGTACTCGATGCCCGCGGCATGACACGGGGCGTGGCGCCCCTGATTCTCGGCTATCAGGCCTTCGACCCTGACATGAAGATTGCAGGCGTCATTCTGAACAAGCTCGGCGGCCGACGCCATGAGTCGAAGCTGCGTGCCGTGATCGAACACTACACCACCGTGCCGGTCATCGGCGCCATCCAATCCGACCCGCGCATGCAGCTGGTCGAGCGCCATCTTGGCCTGATGCCGGCCAACGAGGCCCACGCCGCCGAACGGCACGTCGCCGAGATTGCCCGCGCGGTTGCCGAGCAGGTCGACCTCGACCGGCTGCTACAGATTTCCGCCACCGACGTCGCCCTGCCTCGCCCGGCGCTGAAAGTCAGCCATGGCGATACGCCGGTCCGCGTCGCCATAGCGCGCGATGCTGCGTTCGGCTTCTACTACGCCGACGATCTCGATGCCTTGCGCCTCGCCGGCGCCGAACTGATCTTCTTCGACACGCTGCGCGATCCGCGCCTGCCCGACTGCGACGGGCTGTTCATCGGCGGCGGCTTTCCCGAGAGCTTCCTCGACGGACTGGAAGGCAACGTCACGCTGCGCAGTTCCATTCTCGATGCGATCGAGTCCGGATTACCGACCTATGCCGAATGCGGCGGCCTCATGTATCTGGCCCGAAGCATCGAATGGCACGGCCAGAAGCGTCGCATGGTCGGCGCCATCGCCGGCGACATCGTGATGCAGGAGAAGCCCGTTGGACGCGGCTACGTCAGGCTCCAACCAACCGCCACCCACCCATGGGGAACGGCGCGGGACATGTCGATCATCAATGCACATGAGTTCCACTATTCCGATATCCGGAATCTCCCGGCCGACACTGCATTCGCTTACGACATGAAGCGGGGATACGGCGTAGATGGCGTCCACGACGGCATCGTGCACAAGAATCTTCTTGCTTCCTACACCCACCTGCGCAGCACTGCCGGCTGCGACTGGCCGGATCGCTTCGTACGTTTCATTCGGCAAACCGTTCACCGTCAGGAGTCCCGACAATGTTCAAGATGACCCCCAGCGCAGCGGAGCAGATACGTAGCGCCGCTGGAGCGCAGAAGGACAGCCCTGCGCTCCGGGTTGCCGCCAAGATCGACGATGATGGCCAGATATCCTACGGCATGGGCTTCGACGAGGAGCGCGAGAACGATTTCGTCGTCGAGTGCGAAGGCGTCCAACTCCTGATCTCGCCGCGCAGCCAGGAACTGCTCGACGATGCGATTCTGGATTTCGTCGAGCTGCGCCAGGGAGAATTCCAGTTCATCTTCATCAATCCGAAGGACGGCGCTTGCGCCGGTCGCGAGCACATCAGCGGCTGCGGATCATGCGGCGGGAGCTGCGCTTGACATCCACTCGTACCTCCAGACCCGCGCAACCCGGTACCGTCTATCTTGTCGGTGCCGGACCCGGCGATCCGTCACTGCTGACTTTGCGTGCAGCGCAACTGATTCGCGAGGCGGACGTCATCGTCCACGACAATCTGGTCTCCGCGGAAATACTGGCCATGCTGGACAGGCCCGATGTGGAACATATCTATGCTGGCAAGGAACGAGGCCATCACGCCCTTCCTCAGGACGAACTGAACCTGCTGCTGGTGCGTCTGGCGAAGCAAGGCAAGCGGGTCTTGCGCCTGAAGGGCGGGGATCCCTATACCTTTGGCCGCGGCGGCGAGGAGGTGGAGACGCTCTTCGAACACGGCGTCCCGTTCGAAGTCGTCCCGGGAATCACCGCAGCGGCTGGCGTCGCGGCGTATGCAGGCATTCCGCTCACCCACCGCGACTATGCCCAAGCCTGCGTGTTCGTTACCGGGCACCTGAAGGACGGCACCATGAATCTTGACTGGCCGGGCCTGGCACGTCGGCGCCAGACGGTGGTCATATACATGGGACTCCATGGCCTGCCCGAACTATGCGGGAAGCTCGTCGAGCACGGACTGCCACCGGACTGGCCCGCCGCGATCGTCCAGCAAGGAACCACGCCACGCCAGCGTACCGTCACTGGCACGCTGGCCACACTGCCCCATCTGGCCGCCGTTGCCGAACTCAAGGCGCCGACGCTGATAATCGTTGGCGAGGTCGTCAAACTGCACGACAAACTCGATTGGCATCCTGAGGCACCCTGACGGGGCCTGACAGCGAACGCCGTCGCTACTGGTCCCGTTTCGCGGACTTGTGTTCGACGGCGAACACGGCGGCCTCGACACGCGAAGTCAGATTAAGCTTGGACAGGATGTGACGCACGTGCAGCTTGACGGTGTCGTGGCTGATGTCGAGTGCCCGTGCGATTGCCTTGTTCGACAAGCCTTGTGCCAGGTAGTCGAGGATCTCCCGCTCTCGCGCCGTAAGTTGCTTGAATGCGTCGACCTTTTCCGCTCCTGGTGCCCCGCCCTGCAACAGGTGCACCAATTTCATGGTCATGGTGGGCGCCACCACCGTCTCGCCGCGTACTGCACGTTGCACCGCGTCGACGACGTCGTCCGGCTCCATGTCCTTGAGCAGATATCCCTGCGCCCCGGCACGCATCACACTGGCAAGATCCTCCTCGGCATCCGATACCGTGAGCACCAGCACCGGTCCACGCCAGTTCTCGGCGCGAATTCTCCGCAGCAGGGCTACCCCGCCTTGTGGCGGCATATTGAGGTCAGTAATCACGACATCAGGGTGCACCTCGGCCAACAGGCTGAGCGCCGCATCGCCATTGGCAGCCATTCCCGCGACGCGGATCTCGCCGCGCTGCTCGAGCAACTCGGCCAAACCCTTGCGGAACAAAGTGTGGTCGTCGACCAGCAGAACCCGAATTTGGGAGTCGCTCACGCTGCCGACCTCAGCGCCATCACCGGGAAGGTCAGCCGCACCCGGAAGCCACCCTGCGGCAAGTTGGCCACCTCGATACGGCCGCCGATCTTGCGCGCCCGCTCACGCATGATGGCGAGCCCGAAGTGGTCACGCAACCGGGGATGCTCTTCAAAGCCGCTGGTCCGGTTGGCGATGGCGAAGAACCCCTGACCGCCACGTCCATTATCCTCGACCGTCGCCATGTAGTAATCCCCGGCTCCTTCCAGCGACAGGCCCGCCCGTGTGGCACCTGAATGGCGTACCACATTGGCCAGCGCTTCCTGGATGATGAAAAACACTTGCGCTTCCTGATCCACCGACAAGCGCAAGTCGGAAACCCGATTATCGAATTTCAGTGCGATGCCGGTCCGATCCTGGAAGCCTTCCGCCATCTCCTTCAGCGCGTGCGCCAGCCCCAGCGGATCCATCCGGTTGCGAAACTGTGTCAGCAGCTCGCGCAATTGTCCGTAGGCCATGTCAAGTGCCTGGGCGACATCCCCTGAATACTTGCCGGCCCGCAATGCCTCGCCGTCGGCCAGCGCGTCCTGTAGCAATGCCACCCGCATCTTCATGTAGGCCAGCGTCTGCGCCAGCGAGTCGTGAATTTCGGCAGCCATCATCTGACGCTCGTTCATTAGCGCGATGCGCAGGTTCTCCCGCTTCAATCGGGCATTCTCAAGTGCCATGCCGAGATGCTCGCCGATGGAACGGAACAGCACGACAACCTCTTCCGGCAGCTCGAATTGCTCAGGCAGGAACAGGTTATAGGTGCCGAGCAGGTGGCCACCGTGCTGCAAGGGAACGACGACCATGGCCTTGCAATCGCGATCGAAGTACGCATGCCCCGTGCGTACCGCGCAGTCATGCAGATCGATTTCGTAGTGTGTCCGGTTGTCACTCACCGCCAGGCCGCATTGACCGCAGTCGATTGGAACGACCCGTTCACGTTCGACCACCTCGGCTGGCAGACCGCGTGCACCCACCAAACGCAGGTGACGACCATCGGTCGTCAGCACGCGCACCGCGCCGGCGCTGGCGTGGGCCAACCGCAACATGGTACCGAGGAAACGACCAAGCATCTCCTCGACGTCATCTTCGTCCGCGAGACTCGCCGAGACTTCGGAGATGATGCTCAGGGCCTGTAGCTTGGTCGCATCATCGACATCAAGGTCGATATCCGTAGGGCGCGATACGCCTGCTGCATCCATTGCGCTTGGAATTCCTTGGCTCGAAAGTCCTGATTTTACGCCGGAAGCGGCCATGCACCCGACTGGATCTTCTCGGCCCACAGCAACGCAGTGATTGTCTTGGCGTCGGTAATTTCTCCGTCACGCACGGAGAGCAGTGCATCGTGGACGCTCAGTTCAGTCACTTCGAGGATCTCACCGTCGTCGAGCGCATGGCCGACAAAGGTGAGTTCCCTGGCCAGGAAGATCTCGATGCGCTCATCCGAGTATCCGATACAGGGATGCATGGTGCCCAGATGCCGCCAGGACTTCGCCTTGTGGCCGGTCTCCTCGCGCAGCTCGCGGCGTGCCGTATCGAGGATGTGTTCGCCAGGATCGATCTTGCCGGCAGGCAGTTCTAGGAACACCTGCCGCAACGGATAGCGGAACTGACGTTCGAACAGCAGGTTGCCGTTGTCGAGGATTGCCAAGACCACCACCGCGCCAGGGTGGGCTATCCACTCGCGCACGCTCTCCCTGCCGTCCGGCAGACGCACCATGTCGCTATGCACATGCAGAAGTTTACCGACGAAAACCTCCTCGGTAGACAGGGTTTCCTCGTGGAACTCCGAATCATCCATGCTCTTCATAGGGCCTTGATTCCTATTGAACTTTTGACGGGCGGCCACATCTCTAACCTACACAACCCACCATGGAGGCTAGCATGTCCGGATTCATCCCAGATTTCGACGGCGACGGTGTCGTCACCGTCAATCGCGTCGTCCTCAAGCCCGGCTACACGGTCGAGGATCTCGAGGAGCGCGTCGCCATGCTTTGCGAGAACGTGAAGACCTATCACTCCGACACCGGCTTCATCGGCGGCATGGTGGTGCTGAATAGCGGCATGATATCCAACGAAGGCAGCACCGTGGGTCAGTCGGTCCAGAACCCGCTCAAGGACAAGGAAGCCTTGATCATCACCTTCTGGCGATCATTCGAGGAGCACGAGGCGTCACACCGCAGCGCAACCTTCCAGCCACTGTTCCGCCAAGTGCTCGAACTTTGCGAGAATGGCAACGAAGAAACCGCGTATCGCCAATTGTGGTCAGGCAAGGCTTACACGACAGCCGAGGCCACCGAGGCACGCGCCGCGAAGGAGCGCTACGCGAAGGCAGCCTGATTCAGAGGGAACGCACCAGAGTCGCGGTGCAGAGCATCATCAGCGTGTCGGGGAACAAGCCCAGTAGCGCGACGGCGATACCGTTGGCCGACAGGAGGATACGCACGTCGAAGCCGGCGCGAATCGGCGCACTGTCGGCCGGTGGATCGAAGTACATCAGCTTGATCACGCGCAAATAGTAATAGGCGCCGACCAGGGAGAACATCACGGCCACCACCGCAACCACGACGTGCTTGGCTGCCACCGCCGCCAGCAGCACGGCAAACTTGGCAAAGAAGCCGACGAAGAACGGGATCCCGGCCATCGACAGCATCAACACCATCATTACCGCGGCAAACCACGGACTGCGCTTGTTCAAGCCCTTGAAATCCTCAAGGTTCTCGGCCTCATACCCGGCCCGCGACAACAGCAGCACCATGCCGAAGGCACCCAGAGACATGATGACGTAGGCCACGCTGTAATACATGGCCGAGCTATAGGCGTTGATCAGCGCCATGGGATCGACCTCGCTGCCTGCCACTCCGCTCATCAAGGCCAGCAGCATGAAGCCCATGTGCGAGATTGCCGAATAGGCGAGCATGCGCTTAATGTTGGTCTGGGCAATGGCCGCCAAGTTGCCGATACCGATCGACAGAACCGCCATCAGCATGAGCATTGTCTGCCATTGCTCTGCCAGTCCGAACAGGCTCGAGACCAGCAACCGCAAGGCCATCGCGAACGCCGCCAGCTTCGGGGCTGAGCTGATGAACAGCGTGACGGCCGTCGGCGCGCCGTGATAAACGTCCGGAATCCACAGGTGGAAAGGCACGACACCGAGCTTGAACGCGATGCCTGCCACCAGGAAGACCAAGCCGAAAGTCAGAATGGTCCGGTTGGCGACGCCTTCCTGGACTGACTGCGCGACCAGGCCCAGTTCGAGCGTGCCGGTCGCGCCGTAGATCATCGACATGCCGTACAGCAGCAGGCCCGAGGCCAGCGCACCAAGCACGAAGTACTTCATCGCGGCCTCGGTGGCACGCGGCGAATCGCGATCGATTGCCACCATCGCGTACAGCGACAGCGACAACAGTTCCAGGCCCAGATAGATGGCAAGCAGGTTGTACGCCGAAATCATCACCATCATGCCCAGCGTCGCGAACAGCACCAGCAGGTAGTACTCGCCCTTGTCCAGGTCGCGCTCCGCCATGTAGTCGCGACCGTAGATCAGGACCACGATGACCGAAGCGTAGACCAACAACTTCAGGAAGTCCGCCAACGGGTCATCGACGAACATGTTGGCAAAAGTCAGCGACGCATTGTCGCCAAAATTCCAATAGGTGAGTACCGCGCAACCGACCAGCGTCAGCAGGGTCAGCGAACCCGTCAGCCAGCGACGCGCCGAACCGGCGAACAGGTCGACCACGAGGATCACGCAAGCCATGGTCAGCAGGAACAGTTCCGCCGCGGCCGGATACAGGTCGGGTACCACGAAGTTCGTTAGCATCGTTGTCTCGCGCCGGGTTACAGCTTGCTCACCGCGACATGCTTCAGCAGATTGTCTACTGAGGCATGCATGATGTCGGTGAAGGGGAAGGGATAGATGCCCATCGCCAGGACGGCGGCGGCAAGCAGGGTCAGGATCAGGGTTTCGCGCCAGCCGATATCCGTCAGTCCGGCGACGTGGTCATTGGCGACGGCACCGAAGACAACCCGCTTGTACATCCACAGGGTGTAGGCAGCACCGAGAATCAGCGTCGTCGCAGCGGCGAAACCGACCCAGAAGTTGTGCTTGACGGCCCCCAGAATGACCATGAATTCGCCAACGAACCCGGAGGTGGCCGGCAGGCCCGAGTTGGCCATGGCAAAGAGCATGAAGAAGGCGGCGAACTTCGGCATCGTGTTCACCACGCCGCCGTAGTCGGCAATCTGCCGCGAGTGCATGCGGTCATACATCACGCCGACGCACAGGAACATGGCGGCCGACACGAAACCATGGGAAATCATCTGTACCAGCGCGCCTTCGATACCCAACTGGTTGAAGATGAAGAAGCCGAGGGTAACGAAGCCCATGTGCGAGATCGAGGAATAGGCGATCAGCTTCTTCATGTCGGCCTGGACCAGCGCGACGAAGCCGATGTAGACCACCGCGATCAGCGACAGCCCAATCATCATCGGCGCCAGATAGTGGCTGGCGTCCGGCAAGATGGGCAGTGAGATTCGCACGAAACCATAGGCACCCAGTTTCAACATGATGGCCGCCAGAACGACCGAGCCACCGGTTGGCGCCTCGACGTGAGCGTCCGGCAACCAGGTATGCACCGGCCACATCGGCACCTTGACGGCGAACGCGACCAGGAAGGCGATGAAAATGAGAATCTGCGGCGCCATGGTCAGGCGCAATTGATGCCATTCGAGGAGGTTGAAGCTGCCACCCGCCTGTAGGAACAGGTAGAGCAGAGCGACCAGCATCAGCAACGAGCCGAGCAGCGTGTAGAGAAAGAACTTGAAAGCCGCGTAGACACGGTTCGGGCCGCCCCAGACGCCGATGATGATGTACATCGGAATCAGGCTGGCCTCGAAGAAGACATAGAAGAGGACAGCATCAAGTGAGGCGAAGATGCCATTCATCAGGCCAGACATGATGAGGAAGGCCGCCATGTATTGCGCGACCTTTTGTTCGATCACGTCCCAGCCTGCCATGATCACCAGAATGGTCACGAAGGCATTGAGCAGGATGAACAGAACGGATATTCCATCCACGCCGAGGAAGTACTGAACATTGAAGCGGGGAATCCAGGGTGCAATTTCCACAAACTGCATGCCGACGAACTGCCGGTCGAAGCCGGTATAGAGCGGCAACGTGACGACAAAACCGGCGATGGCGACACCGAGCGCAAGCCAGCGCACCAGTTCGCGGCGCTCGGAGCCGAGGACGAGCACGGGAACCGCGCCGATGATCGGCACCCAGATCGCGAGGCTCAGGAGGTAGGAGTTCATCCGCTGCTTTTCCTATCAGCTACGGCCCAACCACAGGGTCATCAGCACGAACAGGCCGAGGATCATGGAGAAGGCGTACTGGTAAATATGACCGCTCTGCAATAGGCGCACGGCGCCGGCGAAGCGACCGATCGTCTTGGCCGAGCCATTGACGGCGATGCCGTCGATCAGCCCCTGGTCACCGGCCTTCCACAAGCCGCGCCCGACCATGCGCGCTCCGCCCGCCAAGAACCAGTCGTTGAAGCGGTCGAACCCGTACTTCTCTTCCAGGATCATGGCAACGGTAGCGAACTTCTTCTTGATCACCGCCGGCAGGTCGGGACGCTTGATGTAGAGGAACCATGCGGTGCCGGCACCAGAGACTGCCAACCAGAACGGAAGCGCCGTCAGGCCATGCAGGATCATCGGAATCACACCGTGGAATTCCTCCTGCATGTGGGCGATGGCATGGTGGTTCCCGCCGATGAAAATCGCCTCGCCGAAATAGCCGCCGAACAGCATGGGACCGATCACCCAACCGGCAGCGATGGCCGGAATGGCGAGCAGGATTAGCGGGATGGTCACGACCTTGGGCGACTCGTGCGGCTCGGCATGGTGGCCGTGGCCATGATCGCCGTGGTCCCCGTGATGGCCGCCGGCATGACGGAAGCGCTCCTTGCCGTGGAAGGCGAAGAAGACCAGACGGAACGAATAGAAGCCACCCACGAAGACACCCGCCAACAGCGCAAAGTAGGCGAACGTGGCCCCCGGGATGTTAGCCAACTGAACCGCCTCGATGATCGAGTCCTTCGAGAAGAAGCCCGCGAAGGGCGGCAGGCCGGCGTTGGCGATGGCGCCGATCAGCACCGTCAGGTAGGTGATCGGCATGTACTTGCGCAGGCCGCCCATGCGGCGCATGTCCTGCTCGTGGTGCATGGCGATGATCACCGAGCCGGCACCAAGGAAGAGCACCGCCTTGAAGAAGGCGTGCGTCATGAGGTGGAAGATCGCCGCCGAGTAGGCGGAAGCGCCCAGCGCTGCCGTCATGTAGCCGAGCTGGGAGAGCGTCGAGTAGGCGACGACGCGCTTGATATCGGTCTGGACGATGGCGATCAGCGCCATGAACAAGGCCGTAATGGCGCCGATGACGATGACGAAGGAGAGAGCGGTATCGGAGAGCTCGAACAACGGCGACATGCGCGAGACCATGAAGATGCCTGCCGTCACCATGGTCGCCGCGTGGATCAGCGCGGAGATCGGCGTCGGGCCTTCCATCGAATCAGGCAGCCAGACATGCAACGGGAACTGAGCCGATTTGCCCATGGCGCCAATGAAGAGGCCGATGCAAACGGCGGTGATCAACGGCCAGCCGGTAACGGTTTCGGTGAGCGCCGCCAGATCATTGCCCTTGGCGAAGACGGTCGCGTAGTCGAGGCTTCCGGCGTAGGCGGCGATCAGGCCAATGCCCATAAGGAAACCGAAGTCGCCGACACGATTGACCAGGAAGGCCTTGAGGTTGGCATAGATGGCCGTCGGTCGCGTGTACCAGAAGCCGATCAGCAGGTAGGAAACGAGGCCGACCGCTTCCCAGCCGAAGAAGAGCTGGAGGAAGTTGTTGGCCATCACCAGCATCAGCATCGAGAAGGTGAACAGCGAGATGTAGCTGAAGAAGCGCTGGTAGCCGGGGTCTTCTGCCATGTAGCCAATCGTGTAGATATGGACCATCAGCGACACGAAGGTAACGACGATCATCATCACCGCGGTCAACCGATCGACCAGGAAGCCGATCTCCAACTTCAATCCGCCGGCCTCCATCCAGGTGTAGAGCGTGCCGTTGAAGGTGTTGCCGGCCAGGACGTCCTGCATCACCAGCACCGAGCAGACCAACGAAACGGCAACACCGACGATGGTCACCCAGTGCGCGCCGGCGCGGCCGATCGCCTTGCCGAACAAGCCGGCAACGATGGCGCCGACCAGCGGCGCGAAGGGGATGATCAGGTAGAGGGTCTTCATGCCGTTAGCCCTTCAGGCTGTCGAGTTTGTCGACATCGATCGTGGAGAGATTGCGGAACAGCACGACCAGGATGGCCAGACCGATACCCGACTCCGCAGCGGCCACAGTCAGGATGAAGAACACGAACAACTGGCCGGCCAGGTCGTTGAGGTAGTGCGAGAAGGCGACGAAATTCATGTTCACCGCCAGCAGCATGAGTTCGATGGCCATCAGCAGCACGATCAGGTTCTTCCGGTTGAGGAAGATGCCGACCACGCCGATCGCGAACAGCAGCGCGGAGAGCACGAGGTAGTGATGCAGGGCGATCATTCGGGCTCCTTCTCGGCTGCCATCTTGACGACGCGGATGCGGTCGGTGTGCTTGACGGCGATCTGCGCGGCTGGATCGAGGTGCCGGACGTCCTTGCGCCGGCGCAGCGTCAGCACTACGGCCGCGATGATGGCAACCAGCAGGATGACCGATGCGAGCTCGAAAGGATAGACGTAGGCCGTGAAGAGCAGGCGACCAAGTTCCTTGGTGTTGCTGTAGTCGGCCGGCATTGCCTGGTCCGGGAAGGAAGTGGTACCGAAGTAGTCGGTCGATAACACCAGCGCCATTTCGCCGGCCATCAATACACCCAGTGTTACCGCCAGCGGCATGTTGGACCAGAAGCCCTGTCGCAGGCGCGCGATGTCGATGTCGAGCATCATCACCACGAACAGGAACAACACCATGACCGCACCGACGTAAACCATGATCAGTGCGATGGCGAGAAACTCCGCTTGCAGCGTCAGCCACAAGCCGCCGGCATTGAAGAAGGCCAGTACCAGATAGAGCACGGCATGCACCGGGTTGCGCGCGGTAATGACGCGCAGCGCAGCGAAGAGCATGATCGCGGCAAAGACGTAGAAGACGACGGTCTTGAGTTCCATGGGCGTCACCGGTACCTGGCGTCCTGCTCGCGCGCCTCGGCAACTTCCGTTTCGTAGCGGTCGCCGTTGGCCAGCAGCATCTGCTTCGTGTAGTAAAGGTCGCCGCGCGTTTCCCCGTGATACTCGAAGATATGCGTTTCGACGATCGCATCGACCGGGCAGGCTTCCTCGCAGAAGCCGCAGAAGATGCATTTGGTCAGGTCGATGTCGTAGCGCGTGGTGCGGCGCGAAGTTTGCCCATTCGCGTCAACGCGCTCCGCGGACTCGATGGTGATGGCCATCGCCGGACAGACTGCTTCGCAAAGCTTGCAGGCGATGCAGCGCTCCTCGCCGTTCGGGTAGCGGCGCAAGGCATGCAGGCCGCGGAAGCGCGGCGACGCCGGTGTTCTTTCTTCCGGATACTGGATGGTGATCTTCGGCGCGAACATATAGCGCAAAGTCACCGCCAGCCCTTGGCGCAGTTCGCCGAGGGAGAAGGTCTTGATCAGGTCACGGGCGCCCATGATGGTCAGCTCACTTCCAGATGTTGAACGGCGACATCATCCAGATGCCGACGACCGGAATCCAGAGCAGGCACAAGGGCACGAACACCTTCCAGCCGAGGCGCATGATCTGGTCGTAGCGATAGCGCGGGAACGTCGCGCGCAGCCAGAGGAAGACAAACAGGATCAACACCATCTTGCCCAGCAGCCAGAGGATGCCATCGGGGAATATCCCGAACGGCGACAGCCAGCCGCCGAGGAAGAAGATCGAGACCAGCGCCGAGACGAGGATCATGTTCGCGTATTCGGCCAGGAAGAACATGGCGAAGGCCATGCCCGAGTACTCGACCATGTGGCCAGCGACGATTTCCGATTCGCCCTCGACCACGTCGAAGGGCGCGCGGTTGGTCTCGGCCACGCCGGAGACCAGATAGACGAAGAACATCGGCAGGAGCGGCAGCCAGTTCCAGGACAGGAAGCCGAGCCCGGCATTGGCGAAGGTACCCTGTCCTTGGGAGCGGATGATGTCCGAGAGATTGAGGCTGTTCGACACCATCAGCACGCAAACGAGCGCCAGGCCCATCGAGACTTCGTAGGAGACCATCTGGGCGGCCGAGCGCATGGCGCCGAGTAGCGGATATTTCGAGTTGGACGCCCAGCCGGCGATGATGACGCCGTACACACCCAGAGAGGTGACCGCCAGCAGGAAGAGCACGCCGGCATCGAGGTTCGCGAGCGCGCCGCCGTCGAAGAAGGGGATGACGGACCACACCGCCACGGCCGGCGCCATGGCCAGCGCGGGCGCAAGGAAGAACAGCCAGGGGTCGGCCTTGGTTGGCAGGATCACTTCCTTGAGGAAGAGCTTGACGCCATCGACGATCGGCTGCATCAGGCCCCACCAGCCCACGCGGTTGGGGCCGATGCGAACCTGCATCCAGCCGATGATCTTGCGTTCCCAGAAGGTCAGGTAGGCGACGCCCAGCAACAGCGGCACCAGGATGACGACGATCTTGATGATCACCCAGACCAGCGGCCAGAGCGGCTTGAACCAGCTCCAGACCCAGTCCCACAGGCCGAACAGGTTCCAGAACCACTGGAAGAATTGCAGGACCGAGGATTCCATCAGGCGGGTTCCACTTTGATGGCGCCAGTCATGGCCCCAAGATTGGTCGTGGCCGCATGCGCCGCAGCAACCCGCACGCAGTTGTCGGCAAGGCCGGCATCCAGCTCGGCGACGAGAATGCTCGGCGTACCACCACGGCTGACTCTTGCAGGGCTGCCCACGGCAATTCCGAGTTTGGCCAGCGTCGCGGCATTCATGCGCGCAGTCGGCGCGGCGGCATCGCGCGTCCGTTGCAAACTGGCAGCCCGACGCACGAGCGAATCGGCAAAGTGGATCGGCACATCGGACACGCGCTGCAACTGCGACTCCTGGCCGCTGCCGGCCGCGAGGTCGACGGCGACGCCGCTGATGGCATTGTCCAGGCAATCGAGCAGCGAGGGCCTGCCGCTGCCATTGCCACCCAGGCACTCCTCGCGCACGGCTTCGCTGCCGTCGTGATCGAAGCCGTCGAGCTTGAGAACGTTGCCCAGTACGCGCAAGACTTTCCAGCCCGGCCTGGCTTCACCTAGCGGGCGATTCACCGCCTGGAAGCTCTGCACGCGCCCCTCGGCGTTGACGAACGTTCCGGAGGTTTCGGTGAAGGGCGAAATCGGCAGGATGGCGTCGGCGTATTCCAGCGCTGCCGCCGACTTGAAGGGCGACAGCACAACAACGCTGGCGGCCTGCTTCAGCGCGTTCAATGCCAGTTGTCCATCGGCGCAATCGAGTTCGGGCTCGGCGCCGTGTACCAGGTAGGCCTTGCGCGGCTCGGACAGCATGCGCATGGCGTCGAGCCCTTCACTGTCGGGGATCGCGTCGGCCACATAGCCGCCGACCGAGTTGGCCGCTTCGCCGAGGAAGCCGAAACGGCAGCCGAGCATTTCTGCCAGTTGCTGGGCAAGCCAGTTGATCGTCGCGGCCTTGGCATGCTGCTGGGCAAAGTTACCCAGCAAGATCGCCACGTTCTGGCCGGTGACCAGGCTCTCGGCAATCTTCCTCGCTTCCGGGGTCACGACGACCTTCATGTCGAAGGCCGCACCCTTGAGATCGGCGACTGCCTTCGCTACCTGGGCCAGGCGTTCGGGTAATTGCGGCGGCGCGGCGATCAACTTGCCGGTCAGCGGCATCAGCAAATCGTCGTCAGCCGAGTGAATGACGGAGACCTGCGTGCCACGCTTGGCAGCCTGGCGCAGGCGTTGCGCGATCAGCGGCTGGTCCTTGCGCAGGAAGGCGCCAACTGCCAGCACGCGATCGAGCTTGTTCAATTCGGCGATGCGCATGCCCAGCCAGGGAACTCCGGCGCGGTGACCCGAGAAATCGCTCTGGCGCAAACGGAAGTCAATGTTCCTGGAACCCAGCCCGCGCATCAGCCTGCCGGCCAGATACATCTCTTCCAGCGTCGCGTGCGGGCTGACCAGAGCGCCAACGGCAGCAGCACCGTGTTCTTTCGCGACATCGCGGAGCGCGTGGGCAGCGTAGTCGAGCGCCTGGTTCCACTCCACTTCCTTCCAGACTCCACCCTGCTTGATCATCGGCTTGGTCAGGCGCTCTTCGGAATTTAGACCTTCGTAGGAGAAGCGATCCTTGTCCGACAGCCAGCACTCGTTGATGTCTTCGTTCTCATACGGCAGCACGCGATAGACGCGGTCGTGCTTGACCTGGACGATCAGGTTGCTGCCCAGTGCGTCGTGCGGGCTCACCGACTGGCGGCGTGCCAGCTCCCAGCTGCGAGCGGCGAAACGGAAAGGCTTGGAGGTCAGAGCACCGACCGGACACAGGTCGATGATGTTGCCGGACAGTTCCGAATCAACCGTCTTCTCTATGAACGGCATGATCTCGGCGCGATCACCGCGGAAGGCTTGACCAAGCTCCATCTCGCCGGCAATTTCCTGCGTGAAGCGCACGCAGCGGGTGCAGTTGATGCACCGGGTCATGTCGGTGCTGACCAGCGGGCCGAGATCCTTGTTCACCACGACGCGCTTCTCTTCCTGGTAGCGCGATTTGCAATCACCGTAGCCGACGGCAAGATCCTGCAACTGGCATTCGCCGCCTTGATCGCAGATTGGGCAATCCAACGGGTGGTTGATGAGCAGGAACTCCATCACACCCTTCTGCGCCTTGACGGCCATATCCGAGTGCGTAAACACCTTCATGCCGTTAGTGACCGGCGTCGCACAGGCAGGCAACGGCTTGGGCGCTTTCTCGACCTGCACCAGGCACATGCGGCAGTTTGCCGCGATCGAGAGTTTCTTGTGATAGCAGAAATGCGGGATGTAGATGCCTGCCTGATGGGCGGCATCGATGACCGTACTGCCTTCGGCGACTTGCAGGGTCTTGCCGTCGATTTCGAGGTCTAGCATGCGGCACCTGCCATCATCCGGGTGTGGAACGCGCTGCCGGCCTTCTGCACGTCGGGCGGTACCAGGCACCTCTGGTGCTCGATGTGATATTCGAACTCGGAGCGGAAGTGCTTGAGCATGCCCTGCACCGGCAACACGGCGGCATCGCCAAGCGCGCAAATCGTGCGGCCGGCAATGTTGCCGCCCAAGTCGAGCAGCAAGTCCAGGTCTTCCGGTCGCCCTTGCCCATGCTCGATGCGATGGACGATCTTGTGCAGCCAGCCCGTGCCCTCGCGGCAAGGCGTGCATTGGCCGCACGACTCTTCGTAGTAGAAGTAGGACAAACGCTCCAGCGCCTTGACCATGCACACCGTTTCATCCATGACGATCACGGCTCCCGAGCCAAGCATCGAACCGGCCTTGGCGATCGAGTCGTAGTCGAGAGTGCATTCCATGATCACGTCGGCGGGCAACACAGGCGCAGACGAGCCGCCCGGAATCACCGCCTTGAGCTTGCGGCCGCCGCGCATGCCGCCCGCCATTTCCAGCAGCCTGGCGAAGGGCGTACCCATCGGCACTTCGTAGTTGCCCGGCTTGTTGACCTGACCGGATACCGAGAACAGCTTGGTGCCGCCGTTGTTCGGCTTGCCAAGATCGAGGTAGGCCGAGCCGCCCATGCGCATGACGAACGGAATCGCCGCGAACGTCTCGGTGTTGTTGATCGTGGTCGGCTTGCCGAACAGGCCGACCTGGGCCGGGAATGGCGGCTTGAAGCGCGGCTGGCCCTTCTTGCCTTCGATGGACTCCAGCAGCGCCGATTCCTCGCCGCAGATGTAAGCACCCCAACCCTGGTGCGCGAACAGGTCGAAGTCCAGACCGGAACCGAGAATGTTCATGCCCAGATAGCCGGCGGTGCGCGCTTCGGCGAGCGCCTGCTCGAAGCGTTCGTAGATTTCGAATATTTCGCCGTGGATGTAGTTGTAGCCACGCGCAGCACCGACCGCATAGCCCGCGATGATCATGCCCTCGATCACGGAATGCGGGTCGTAGCGCAGGATGTCGCGGTCCTTGAACGTGCCGGGCTCGCCTTCATCGGTGTTGCAGACCACGTATTTCTCCGGGGCAGCCTTGGGCATGAAGCTCCACTTGAGGCCGGTCGGAAAACCCGCCCCGCCGCGGCCGCGCAGCACGGAAGTCTTCACCTCGGCAATGACCTGGTCCTGCGTCAGCTTCTCCGCGAGGATGCGCTTCAGTGCTTGATAGCCACCGCGCGCTTCGTAGTCCTTGATGCCCCAACCGGCGTCGCCCTTGGTCCAGCCGGCGGTCAGCAGCGGATTGATCGCTTCGATCAGCGCCATCTTATTTGCACTCCGCCAACAATTTTTCGATCTCTTCCGGCGTCATGAAGCTCTTCATCCGGATGTTGTTGACCAGCATCACGGGCGCGTCGCCGCAGGCACCCATGCATTCGCCCTCCTTCAGGGTGAACTTGCCGTCAGGTGTGGTGTCGTTGAAGTCGATGCCGAGTTTCTGCTTGAGATAGTCCGCGGCATGGACGCCGCCCGACAAGGCGCACGGCAGGTTGGTGCAGACCGTCAGCTTGTACTTGCCGACCGGCTGCAGGTCGTACATGTTGTAGAAACTTGCCACCTCGTAGGCGGCAATCGCCGGCATGCCGAGATAGTGGGCGACGAACTCAATGGTCTCACCAGCCAGCCAGCCCCGTTCCTCTTGGGCAATGCGCAGGGCCGCCATTACCGCCGACTGCTGCTTCCCCGCCGGATACTTGGCGACTTCGCGATCGATTCGTTTCAGTGATTCCTGGCTCAGCATCGTGTCATCTATCCGTATCGCCAAGGACTAGGTCAATGGTGCCGATGATGGCCGTCACGTCGGCAATCATGTGGCCCTTGCTCATCTCGTTCAGCGCCGCCAGATGCGGGAAGCCCGGGGAGCGCAGCTTGATCCGGTACGGCTTGTTGGCACCGTCGGAAACCGCCCAGACGCCAAATTCGCCCTTGGGATGCTCGATGCCCGCATAGACCTCGCCGGGCGGAACGTGCATGCCTTCCGTGAAAAGCTTGAAGTGGTGGATCAGCTCTTCCATGTTGCCCTTCATCGCTTCGCGCGACGGGGGCGCCACCTTGTGGTCGTCGATGATCACCGGGCCGGGGTTCTTACGCAGCCACTCGACGCATTGCTTGATGATCCGATTCGACTGGAGGAATTCCTCCATGCGCACCAGATATCGGTCATAGCAGTCACCGTTGGTACCGACCGGGATATCGAAATCCATCCGGTCGTAGACCTCGTAGGGCTGCTTCTTGCGTACATCCCATTCGACCCCGGAACCACGCAGCATCGGACCGGTGAAACTGAGTTGCAGCGCATCCTCGGGCGAAACGACGCCCACGCCGACGGTCCGTTGCTTCCAGATACGGTTCTCGGTCAGCAGCGTATGATATTCCGCCACGCAGGCCGGGAAGCGATTGGTGAAATCCTCGATGAAATCGAGCACGGATCCTTCGCGCGCCGCATTCAGGCGCTTGACCGTGGCGTCGTTCTTGAAACGGTTGGCCCGGTACTGGGGCATCTGCTCGGGCAGATCGCGATAGACGCCGCCCGGCCGATAGTAGGCGGCATGCAGGCGTGCGCCCGACACGGCCTCGTACACGTCCATCAGATCCTCACGTTCGCGGAACGTGTAGAGCACCATGGTCATGGCGCCGATGTCGAGTGCGTGCGTACCGATATTGAGCAGGTGGTTCAGGATGCGGGTGATCTCATCCATCATCACCCGGATGTACTGGGCGCGAATCGGCACCTCGACACCGAGCAGTTTCTCGACCGCCAGGCAGTAGGCGTGCTCGTTGCACATCATCGACACGTAGTCGAGGCGATCCAGATAGGGCAGCGTCTGGAGCCAGGTACGCGTCTCGGCAAGCTTCTCAGTACCACGATGCAAAAGGCCGATGTGCGGGTCCGCATGCACGACCACTTCACCATCGAGTTCCAGGACCAGGCGCAGGACGCCGTGCGCAGCAGGATGCTGCGGGCCGAAGTTCAGGTGATAGTTCTTGATCTCAGCCACGACCGCCCGCCTTCCCGTAGTTCTCCTCGCGCACGATGCGCGGTGTCACTTCGCGCGGCTCGATGGTGACCGGCTGGTAGACGACACGTTGCTGCTCCGGGTCGTAGCGCATCTCGACATAACCCGAAATCGGAAAGTCCTTGCGGAACGGATGGCCGACGAAGCCATAGTCGGTCAGGATTCGGCGCAGATCCGGATGGCCCTCGAAGACAATGCCGTACATGTCGTAGGCCTCGCGCTCGTACCAGTCGGCGCCTCGCCAGACACCGGTCATGGTTGGTAGCATCGGCGACGCATCGTCGGTCGCGAACACGCGCAGGCGCAAACGCCAGTTTTGGCTCACCGAGAGTAAATGACAGACCGCAGCAAAACGCGCCCCCCCTGCCCGGCCGGCGGCTGCCGAGTAATCAATTCCGGAGAGGTCGATCAGTTGCTCGAACCTCAGTTCGGGGTGATCGCGCAGCGTGACTGCAACATCACGGTAGTTGGCGGCCAGCACCATCACCGTCACCTCACCATGGCTAATTGCCGGCTCGCCAATGCGATCACCGAACACTTCCTTTAGTTTCTGACAAAGACGTTCCAGCTTGGCGCTCATGTTCGAGTGGAGTCCGGATCAACGGGCGATGGTGTAGGTACGTTTGATCTTGTTCTGTAGCTGGATGAGGCCGTACAGAAGCGCCTCGGCGGTCGGCGGACAGCCCGGCACATAGACGTCGACCGGCACGATCCGATCGCAGCCGCGAACCACCGAATAGGAGTAGTGGTAGTAGCCGCCGCCATTGGCGCACGAACCCATCGAAATCACCCAGCGTGGCTCGGCCATCTGGTCGTAGACCTTGCGCAGAGCCGGCGCCATCTTGTTGGTCAGCGTGCCGGCGACGATCATTACGTCAGACTGTCGCGGGCTCGCGCGGAATACGATGCCGAAGCGATCCAGGTCGTAACGGGACACGCCGGCATGGATCATCTCCACCGCGCAGCAGGCCAGACCAAAAGTCATCGGCCACATCGAACCCGTACGGGTCCAGTTGAACACCTTGTCCAACGTGGTAGTGAGAAAGCCTTCCTGCAAGACGCCTTCAATGCTCACGGTCGAATCACTCCCAATCCAGTGCGCCCTTTGCCCAGGCGTAAACGTAGCCAACCACCAGAATGGCAATGAAGACCAGCATTTCCAGGAAGCCGAACATCTTCACTTCGGGCGTACCAACGATCTCCTTGAAGATCGTCGCCCAAGGGAAAAGGAATGCGATTTCGAGGTCGAAGAGAATGAAGAGGATGGCGATCAGGTAGTAGCGCACATCGAACTTCATGCGCGCGTCTTCAAACGGCTCGAAACCGCACTCGAATGCGGAGAGTTTTTCGCTGTCAGGACGATTCGGAGCGACCAGCCAGCCAAGCAGGATCGGTGCAAGCCCGAAGGCCAAGCCGACAAGCGCGAACACCAACACCGGAAAGTAGTTCTCCAACACTTTCGCCCAGTCTCCTCGCCAATGGACAGCCGATCATGCCGGTTGCCTCGATTAACCTATTGGTGCCGACGGCGAGACTCGAACTCGCACGGCTTTCGCCACTACCCCCTCAAGATAGCGTGTCTACCAATTTCACCACGTCGGCTGCAATCCGACCCCGGCGCAACCAAATTGCTGCACCGCGGCGATATGAGTGCAATAATATCACTTATGCACGCAATAGAAATACTGATTTACTTGGGGATATCCTTTGCTTTCGAATCAACGGCCTGCGGTGCATCGAGCGGCGCCACCGGCACTGCCGGCGCGGTCTTCACCGTATCCATGACGCTGCTATCCGAGACCTTGGGTTTGGAACTGGCAATATAGGTCAGCCCCAAACTGGTGAGGAAAAACACCGCAGCAAGAATCGCCGTCATACGGGAAAGAAAGTTCGCCGACCCCGAAGCACCAAACAGGCTACCGGAAGCGCCACTGCCAAAGGCGGCCCCCATGTCGGCACCCTTGCCGTGCTGGATCAGCACCAAACCGATGACACTCAAACCAACGAGAATATGAAGCGTCAGCAACAGCGGAAACAGCATTTCCATTCGATAGTTCCTTGATCGTTCAACCGGCGGCGCAGATGCCGATGAAATCATCCGCGACCAGTGAGGCACCGCCGATCAGGCCCCCATCGATATCCGGCTGACCGAAGAGCTCCTTGGCATTTCCGGGTTTGACGCTGCCACCATAGAGAATCTGCAAACCCGCAGCCACATCCGGGCTGCCCGCAGCAACCCGGGCGCGAATCAGTGCATGCACTTCCTGCGCCTGGGCGGGCGTCGCCGTCTTGCCAGTACCGATTGCCCAAACAGGCTCATACGCCACCACCGCTCTTGCCAAAGTATCGACACCAGAACCGGCGATAACCGCATCCAGCTGGCGGGTCACGACCTGCGCGGTAATGTTTGCTTCGCGCTCTGTGAGCGTTTCGCCGACACACAGGATCGGTGTCAGCCCGGCCTTGAGTGCGGCAGCGTACTTTGCCGCAACGACTGCATCGGTGTCACCGTAGCAGGAACGGCGTTCGGAATGGCCGATGATGACGTAGCGGCAACCGAAATCATTGAGCATCTGCCCGCTAACTTCGCCAGTGTATGCGCCTTGGACATGTTCGGACACATCTTGCGCACCCCACGCGACGTTGCTGCCCGCCAAGGCCGACTGTGCCTGCGCCAGATAGGGATAGGGAACACAAACCGCGACCTGGGCCCTGAAGCCGGCGACCCCGGTCCTGACAGCCGTTAGGAGTGAGAGGTTGGCCGACAGGCTGCCATGCATCTTCCAATTGCCGGCGACGAACTTGGAGCGGGGCATATTGCTGATCTCGATTCGCTGTTTTCAGTGAGCCGCGCATTATACCGGCTGCCCCGGTCGCCGGCAACCAAAGAGACTGATTAGCCGAATCGGCCAGTTATATAGTCTTCAGTTTGCTTCTTCTGCGGCTTGATGAATAACTGGTCGGTAACCCCGAACTCGATCATCTCGCCAAGGTACATGTACGCGGTGAAATCGGAAATGCGTGCCGCCTGCTGCATGTTGTGGGTGACGATCAGAATCGTCACCGTGTCCTTCAGCTCGGTCACCAACTCCTCGATGCTTGCCGTGGCAATCGGATCCAGAGCAGAGGTCGGTTCGTCGAAAAGCAGTATCTCGGGATCCGAAGCGAGCGCCCGGGCGATGCACAAGCGTTGCTGCTGACCGCCGGACAGATTGGCGCCCAAGTCGTTGAGTCGGTTCGACACTTCGCCCCAGAGGGCGGCCCCCTTCAATGCATGCTCGACGCGGTCATCGAGTTCCGACTTCGATTTCATTCCCCGCACACGCAGACTGTAGGCGACGTTTTCATAGACCGATTTCGGAAACGGATTCGGCTTCTGAAACACCATCGATATCCGCATGCGCACCTCGATGGGATCAACCTCCTTTGCCAGCAGGTTGGTATCGTCCGGATGCATGACGATCTCGCCTTCGTAGCGATTTCCCGGATACAGATCGTGCATGCGATTGAATGAACGCAGCAAGGTCGACTTGCCGCATCCCGAAGGACCGATCAGCGCCGTTACCTTCTTCTCGTAGACCGGCAGATTGATGCTCTTCAATGCATGGAATGCGCCGTAATGGAAATTGAGGTTGCGGCACTCTGCCTTGACCTTGAGGTCCTGTTGTTCCGTCGATGCGTCGATCATGTTGTCGTTCATTTTGCTTACCACTTGATATTCTTGCGCAGCCGGTAGCGCAGCCAGATGGCCGCACCGTTCATGGCCAGGGTCATCAATACCAACACAAAGCCGGCAGCGGCGGCATTTACCTGGAAGGCAGCTTCCGGCCGGGATGTCCAGTTGAACATCTGGATCGGCATCACGGTAAATGGCGCGAACAGCCAGTCGAACAGCCCTGCGGGCGGTTCGCCGGCCCCAGGCAACGGCGGCAGGAACGCGATGAATGTCAGCGCGCCGATGGTGATGATCGGAGCCGTTTCGCCGATCGCGCGAGCCATGCCGATGATGACGCCGGTCAGAATGCCTGGCGAGGAGTAGGGAAGGATGTGGTCGCGCACCGTCTGCCAAGTCGTCGCACCACAGGCATATGAGCCCTCGCGGATGATCTGCGGGATGGCACGGATCGATTCGCGCGTAGCAACGATCACGACCGGAAGGATCAGCAAGGCCAAGGTCAAACCCGCCGACAGAATGCTCTGCCCAAAACCGAACTGGTATACGAACAAGCCCAGAGCCAGCAGGCCATAAACGATAGAGGGCACTCCGGCCAGGTTGGTGATGTTGATCTCGATGATATCGGTCACCCAATTCTTGGGTGCGTACTCCTCCAGATACACGCCTGCGGCAATACCCAACGGCACGGCCGCCATTGCAGTCACCATCATCACCAGTACGGTGCCCACCCAGGCGGAAAGGATGCCTGCCTGGCCGGCGCGTCGCGAAGGGAAACTGGTGAAGAAATCGCCGTCCAGGCGCGGTATGCCTTGAATCGCCATATCGACAAACAACGCTGCGAAAGTCAGCACACCAACCATTAGGGCAAAGACGCCGAGCACGCCAAAGAAAGCATCCCAACGCTTGGCGCGAACGATGATGTTCCGGATCAGCTGTAGATCCTGCTCTTGCATCAGTAGACCTCGCGGTACTTCTTGCGCAGCCAGTAGCCGAGCAGATTGAAAAACAGCGTCATCAGCATCAAACTCAGGCCGGCCGCAAAGATGGTCTGGTAACCAATGGAGCCATGCGGCAGATCACCAAGGGCGACCTGGACGATGAATGACGTAATCGTCGCACCCGGCTCGGCGGGATTGAAAGTCAGGTTTGGTTGCATCCCCCCCGCGACGGCGAGGATCATGGTCTCACCCACCGCCCGCGATATGCCCAGGATATAGGCGGAAGCGATGCCGGAGGTCGCTGCCGGCATCACGACTCGCAATGCAGTCTGTAGGCGCGTCGCGCCCATTGCATATGAACCTTCGCGCAGGCTCATCGGTACCGCGCGCATCGCGTCCTCGGACAGCGAAGCAACATAGGGGATGATCATCACGCCCATGACCAGCCCGGCCGACAAGAGATTGAAGCCAGGCAGATCGGGATAGATCTTCTGCAACAGCGGCGTCAGGAAGACCAGCGCGAAGTAGCCATAGATAATGGTAGGCACGCCACCGAGCAACTCAAGGAAGGGTTTCGCGACTTCCCGGACCGCGAAGGGGGCAAATTCCGACAGGTAGATGGCGATAATCGTGCCCAGCGGAATGGCGACCACGAGGGCTACCGCGGAACTGGTGATAGTCCCCGAGAGCAGAACCATGATGCCGAAATGAGCGTCGTCGAACAGGGGCGTCCATTGAGTATCGAACAGGAAGTCCTTGAGTGGCACATGCTCGAAGAACACCCAGGACTCGGACACCAGGACGTAGACAATGGCTGCTGTGGTAAACACCGACAACAGCGCCGCACCGAATAACAGGAGCTCGATGACGCGTTCCGCGACATGGCGCGACGCCTTCTTGCGCAGGCGCTCACTGACCTTGGCAGCGGCAACGGGTAACGACGGCATCGGGGCGGTAACGCTCATGGTGACTTTGGCAGAACAGTATTATGGCCGGCTGCCCGACAAGCGGGAAGCCGGGACCAACGAACGCCCCCCGGCCAACCAACCGGGGGCAGCTCCGTCGGCGTCAGGACTTGGTTTCGCGCTTGACCAGTTCTTCGATCTTCACGCCGACTTCCGGCACGCCACCGAACACCGTGCCAAGCTTCTTCTTGCCCACGTTCTCGGCGTTGATTTTGTAGATCGCGGCGGGCAACGGCACGTACTTCACTTCCTTGGTCAGCTTGGCACCTTCCTTCATGTAGAAGTCGACAAACTCCTTGACCTCGGGACGTTCCAGTGACTTGGCATTCACGTAGATGAATATGGGCCGGGCCAGCGGCTGGTAGGAACCATCCTCGACAGTCTGTGCAGAGGGCGCCACGAACTTGCTGCCATTCCAGATGTTGGCAGCCTTCAATTTGCCGGCATTCTCGATGTAGTACGCAAAGCCGAAGTAGCCGATGCCGCCCTTGTCGCGGGATACGCCCTGGACCAGCACGTTGTCGTCCTCCGAGGCCGTGTAGTCGCCGCGGGAAGACTTTGCCTTGCCAGTAATGGCTTCGGTGAAGTACTCGAAGGTACCGGAGTCGGCGCCGGGTCCATAGAGCTTCAGGGGCAGGTCCGGGAACCCGGGATCCACTTGCTTCCAATTGGTGATCTTGCCTTGGGCGATAGGCTCCCAGATAACCTTGAGCTGCTCGGGCTTCAGATTGGCGGCAAAAGTGTTGCTCGGGTGCAGAACCACGGTCAGCGCATCGAACGCTATCGGCAGCTCCACATACTGGATGCCGGCTGCGGCGCAGGCTTCCATTTCCTTCTTGACGATGGGTCGCGAGGCATCGGAAATGTCGGTCTCGCCGCGGCAGAACTTCTTGAAGCCGCCACCGGTACCGGAAATACCGACCGTTACCTTGATGGCGTTCTTCTTGGCCTTCTGGAACTCTTCAGCCACCGCTTCCGTGATCGGATAAACGGTGCTGGAGCCGTCGATCTTGATCAAGGCATCAGCGAAGCTGGGTGCAGCCGCACCGGCGGCGAGAGCTGTCACGGCAGCGGCGATGAGGTTCTTGCGCAAGTTCATGGAGTGTTCTCCTAGGTAGATGGTATTGAGGTACGCCTTAAGTCTAGAAAGGCTGTGTTACAGCTTCGTGACGCAATCGAAGATTGCCATCCGGCAGATCTCGCCTCGCCGTAACCTGTGCGTAACAAACCCTAGGCATTCTGCTGCCGTGCGCCAAGCTACCGAGCCGACCAACATGCCTGCCCCGACGCTTCGCGTGTTGATGCTGACCGATGTCTATTTTCCCCGCATCAATGGGGTATCGACGTCCATCGAAACCTTCCGCGCGGACTTGGCAAACGAACATGTGGCGATCAATCTGGTCGCGCCGGCCTATTCGGAATCGCCGCCCGCCGATCGCATCTGGCGCGTACCTTCGCGACGCCTGCCGTTCGACCCCGAGGACCGGCTGATGCGTTGGGGAGATCTCCTTGATCTATCCGGCAAGGCAGCCGAGGGTGGGATCGATCTCGTCCATATCCAGACCCCGTTCGCCGCCCATTACGCCGGACTCCGTGCCGCCCGCCGCCTGAAGGTTCCGGTTGTCGCCACCTACCACACGCATTTCGAGGAATACATCCAGCACTACCTGCCGCTATTGCCAAGACGGTGGCTCAAGGCTGCCGCCCGACAAATCGCCCGCCATCAATGCAACCAACTCGATGCGGTAGTGGTGCCGTCACCGGCCATGCGCGATACGCTGATCGAATACGGAATTACCGCCCCCATGCACATCGTGCCAACCGGAATTCCAATCAATCAATTTGCCTCGGGTAACGGCGAGCGGTTTCGCGCCCGCCACGCCATCCCGGCGGATCGGCCCATTGCCCTCTATGTCGGGCGCGTCGCTCATGAGAAGAATATCGACTTCCTGTTGCATGCCATGACCTTCGCCCTCTGGCACCGTCCGGATTTGCTGCTCGTCATCGCCGGCGAGGGCCCGGCGCTGCCGGCGTTGCAGCGCCAAGTAGCCGATCTGCGCATTGATCACCACGTCCGCTTCGTCGGCTATCTGGATCGCAAACAGGAATTGCCCGACTGCTACGCTGCCGCGAGCACGTTCGTGTTCGCCTCGCGCACTGAAACGCAAGGACTCGTGCTGCTCGAAGCGATGGCCGCCGGCTTGCCTGTCTTCGCGATCTCGCACCTCGGAACGACTTCCATCCTCGAACCGCAGCACGGAGCAGTCGTCGCGCCGGAGGATCCAGAAGCTTTCGGCAAAGGCCTCGCAGAGCTGGTTTCCAACCAACCTGGATTGGCTCGCCTCGCCAGCGAGGGACGCCAGTTCGCCCAGGAGTGGTCGGCGCCGGAACGGGCTCGTCAGCTGGCAACTCTTTACCGTTCGCTCGTGATCTAATTCCGGCATGTCGGAGACCTCCTCGCAACCCCCGCATCGGGAAAGTCCGTTCAAAGGCAAGACCGGACTGCGCCGCCTTTGGAACGCGTTCTTCTACACCCTGGATGGCCTGCGAGCCGCGTATCGCCATGAAGACGCGTTCCGCCAGGAAGTCTGGCTGGCGGCCATCATGATTCCCGTGGCCATGTTTCTTCCCGTCGCAAACCTCGGGCGCGCCATGATGGTCGCAAGCGTGCTGCTGGTCCTGATCGTCGAACTGATCAACTCGGCCATCGAGGCCGCCATCGATCGCATTTCGCTAGAGAACCACAAGCTGTCGAAGCGCGCCAAGGACATCGGCAGCGCAGCCGTGATGATCGCACTGATCAATGTCATTGCTACCTGGACTTTGATCCTGATCCCCTGAAATGCTGCCGTAACCTGACTGCCATCAGCCTGTCGCGACCCGGCGCGATCATTGCCGCATGGATGGCACTGTCGCCGCAAGCAACCTGGACGACCCAACGACACCGCTCCACCTCGCCGTCGTCACGGAAACCTATCCCCCGGAAGTGAACGGGGTAGCGCTGACCTTGGCGCGCCTGGTTGGAGGTCTTCGCAACCGAGGACACCGCATCCAGCTGATCCGCCCGCGGCAGGGTGGTCAGGACGAGCCGGCACGCAATGCCGGGTTTGAGGAAATACTCACCCCGGGCCTGCCCATCCCCGGCTACCCCGGCTTGCGGTTCGGATTGCCCGCGCATCGCACGCTACGCATGCTGTGGTCGCAAAGCCCGCCGGATCTCGTGCATGTCGCGACCGAGGGGCCGCTGGGTGCCGCTGCCGTCGGCGCCGCCCGTGCGCTCGGCCTGCCCGTGTCGTCGGGCTTCCATACCAACTTCCACGCCTACAGCAGACATTACCGACTGGGGTGGTTGCGGGGTGTGGTCAGCCGCCATCTGCGCCGTTTTCACAACCGAACCGACCTCACCTTGGTGCCTACCCATCACCTGGCGCGCGAACTGAATGACGACGGCTATCGCAACGTCGACGTCCTGGCGCGTGGAGTCGACACCAGGCTGTTCAATCCGGATCGAAGGTCCGAAGCATTGCGCAATACATGGGGCGCAATGCCGGACGATCTGGTCGTCGCTTATGTCGGCCGCCTCGCGCCCGAGAAGAATCTGTCCTTGGTAACCGAAGCATTCGCGGCTATCGCCTCCCAGCACAAAGGCGCCCGGATGCTGTTCGTCGGCGATGGACCATCGCTGACTTTGCTCAGGCGTCGCCATCCCGACTACCTGTTTTCCGGCATGCGACTGGGCGATGATCTGGCCGCACACTACGCGTCGGCGGATATCTTTCTCTTTCCGAGTCTGACCGAGACCTTCGGCAATGTGGTTCCTGAAGCGCTGGCCAGCGGCCTCGGCGTGATCGCCTTTAACTGCGCCGCCGCGGCCGATCTCATCGAAGACGACGTCAATGGCCGCACCGTCCGTCCGGATGACCGCGAAGCATTCATTGCCGCAGCGCTCGCGCTGGCCGACGACAGGCCCGCGTTGGCGGACTTGCGGGACCGCGCCACCGCCTCGGTAGCGCACATGGATTGGGAATGGATACATGAGCGCTTTGCGCACAAGTTGGGCGAGCTATTGTCATTGCATCGCGGCACACAGCCATGAAAAACGCCTTGTGACGATATCGCGCCAGCGAGCGCGGTGCAGCGCCCAGAGTTCCCCGATCCCGAGCAGCAAGGCAAAGCCAACGAACAGATTGCGTCGCATACCCAATTTGCTCATCGATCGCTCCCGGGCAAGTCAGAGCCCCTCGGGCAAGCCAAACGTCAGCAGCCCGCAATCGAACAATTCGTCGATGCACCGCTGTGGGTCAAGCAATGGAATCAACCTCGTCGCCTTCAGCATCCAGTTGCCTCGTCGATTCATTTGTGACCTCCTCGCCCAAGATTGACGACACCAAGCCTAGCGAGTCTCTGTTACTCCCAGATGACGCAACGTCGTCAGGATTTCCGCGGATCGAGGCATGGCATGACCGCCCACTCATTTTCCCGGCATCCTGCGCTATGCTGGCCCCAGCCGCCCAATATCCCGACTGGACTTGCCCGTGTCCAAACCCGCCGAACTAGCAGAACTGGAACAAGTGATCGACGAGGGAGGCAGCCTGGTCGATGCCAGGATCGCGTGCGAAGTCGGCACCGGCAACTGCCGCTACCCCGTGTATGTGGTCACGCTAGGCAGGAACATGCCCGATGTTCCGGCGGTCGGATTCTTCGGCGGCATCCATGGCCTCGAGCGCATCGGCGCCGAAGTGGTTCTCGCCTACCTGCGCAGCCTGGTCCGGCGACTGCGCTGGGACGATGTGCTGTGCCACAAGCTCGAATCGCTGCGCCTCGTGTTCATGCCGGTCGTAAACCCGGGCGGACTGTCACGCGGTACCCGCGCGAATCCGAACGGTGTCGACCTGATGCGCAATGCGCCGGTCGACGCCACCGAATCCGTGCCTTTTCTCGTTGGAGGCCAGCGCCTCAGTGCCAGTCTGCCCTGGTACCGCGGCGCGCGTAATCAGCCGATGGAGCCCGAGAGTCAGGCAGTCTGTGACGTGGTAGAAGGCGAACTGCTCAGTCGCCCATTCAGTCTGGCCATCGATTGCCATTCCGGATTCGGCTCGCGCGATCGAATCTGGTTTCCCTACGCCCATACCGCCGTGCCTATCCCCCACTTGGCGGAGATGTACGCGCTGAAGCAGATATTCGATCAGGCCTATGTGCACCACGACTACACGTTCGAACCCCAAAGCCGGCAATATCTTGCCCACGGCGACTTGTGGGACTACCTGTATATGAAGGCGGCGACCGACCCGACCCGCCTGTTCCTGCCCATGACGCTGGAGATGGGATCCTGGCTGTGGGTAAAGAAGAATCCGCGCCAACTGCTGTCGCGGTACGGCATCTTCAATCCCCTGATCCGACATCGTCAGGAACGCGTGCTGCGTCGCCATTTGTCCTGGCTCGAGTTTCTTACCCGCGCAGCCAGCAGCTATCAGCGGTGGGTTCCAGCCGGCCCGGAACGCGACCGACATCGCGAAGAGGCCATGGCGCTGTGGTACTGGGGAAACCGGCGGTGACTTGCTGGATTCTGCTGCGCGGCCTCACGCGTGAGAGCCGCCATTGGGGAAGCTTCCCCCAATTGCTGCGAACGGCACTGCCGGGCAGCCGGATCGCCGCAATCGATCTGCCGGGCGCAGGAAGCCTGCATGGCATGAGGAGCCCGGGCCGAATCGAGGACATCGCGAGCCATTGTCGCGGCCAAGCCCTGGCGCTCGGACTGCAACCGCCGTTCAACATCCTGGCGATGTCCCTCGGCGCAATGGTTGCCGTGGCTTGGGCAGATGCGCATCCGGACGAAGTCTCTTCCTGCGTCTTGATCAACACGAGCTTGCGGCCCTACAGCCCGCTCCATCACCGTCTGCGTCCGGGCCGGTACCCGGCCCTGTTGCACCTGCTTCTGACCAGATCTGACCGGATACGGGAAGCGACCATCTTGCGCCTGACCAGCGCGGGAACCTCCGGTCAGGACCGGATCATCGATGATTGGCTTGCAATTCGCCGCGATCATCCGGTTTCCGCAGCCAACGCGCTCCGACAATTGGTGGCTGCCGCCCGCTATCGCGCGCCAATCCAATCGCCATGCGCACGCATGCTGATATTGGCTTCCCTGGGCGATGCCCTGGTGAATCCGGACTGCTCGAAGCGGCTGGCCAGGACATGGCATGCGGACTATATCGAGCATCCCGATGCCGGTCATGACCTGCCTCTCGACGATGGGCGGTGGGTCGCCGAACGGGTAGCCGCGTGGCATCGCAAGCCTGCTCCTGACTCGCCCCGCCAATAGTCAGTCGTGGCAGCACGCCGAGCATGGCGTCACGAGCCCGTAACGTTGCGGTAACGGCGGATTCACGAAGTCTTGCCAAGATGCCCGCATGGATGGACCGTGTGGGAGTGCCAAGTGAGCGAAGGCCTGTACAAGGTTCGCGCGATCTTCCTCTCCGACATCCATCTCGGCACACGCGGTTGCCAGGCGGAACGGCTACTGGAATTCCTCAAGGCGCACGAAGCTGAATACCTATACCTGCTCGGCGACATCGTCGATTTCTGGGCGATGCGCCGCGGCGTCCATTGGTCGCCAATGCAGAACACCGTCATCCAGAAGGTCCTGCGCCGCGCCCGCCACGGCGAGAAGGTGATTCTGGTCCCCGGCAACCACGACGAGGCCTTGCGCGAGCATGATGGCATCGAGTTCGGCGGCATCAGCATCGTAAACGAGCACATCCATACCACTGCCGACGGCCGGCGCTTCCTGTTGATCCATGGCGACGAATTCGACCAGGTGACCCGCCACCACCGCTGGGTGGCGCTGCTGGGGGACGTCGCCTACAACACGCTGGTGCGTCTCAACGGCTGGCTCTCGTGGTTCCGGCGTCGCCTGAACATCCCCGGTTACTGGTCGCTGGCCGGCTACGCCAAGCGCAAGGTCAAGACTGCGGTGAACTTCATCTT
>JAEHDA010000196.1 GCA_016880655.1 Rhodocyclaceae bacterium | reverse complement strand
GCCGCTCGGTGAACATCTCCTCGCTGTCGGCGGAAGAAGAGGAGATGGACGAGACCTTCGACAGCCTGTTCAA
Source organism: Rhodocyclaceae bacterium (assembly GCA_016880655.1). Taxonomy (GTDB): domain Bacteria; phylum Pseudomonadota; class Gammaproteobacteria; order Burkholderiales; family Rhodocyclaceae; genus Fen-999. The sequence goes on along the minus strand of JAEHDA010000196.1, from coordinate 9,380 downwards.
GCCCGGCGCGCACTGGAAGGCCGAGGCGTGCCCTTCGGCCTGGGGCGACCCCGAGGCGGCGCTCGGCCAGGAGCAGTTCTGGGCCGTGTTCGAGGCCTGCCTGAAGCACCTGCCCGCCAACACGGCGCGCGTGTTCATGATGCGCGAGTTCCTGGAGTTCGACACGAATGAAGTCTGCGCCGAGCTGTCGATCAGCGCCGGCAACTGCCACGTCATCCTGCATCGCGCGCGCAACGGCCTGCGCCGCTGCCTTGAAAGCACGTGGTTTGGCGATGGAGCAAGAACATGATGACCTGCAAGGAAGTCACCCGCCTGATCTCCGAAGGCCAGGACCGCAAGCTGACCGTCGCCGAGCGCGTGGGCCTCGAAATGCACCTGCTGATCTGCGACGGTTGCACCAACTTCAGGCGGCAGATGGACTTCCTGCGCGCCGCCTGTCGGCGCTACGTCGGCACTGTCAAGGGCGGGGCTGGCCGTTCGGATCGTCCTGATCGCGATGCGTGAGGTGCAGGTCGCGCTCATCCGGCCGCGCCGCGCGTAGCGTCTCGGCCAGGTCCATCACCGCCGCGCCGTACAGGCTGCTGCGGTTGTAGCGCGTCAATACGTAGAAGTTGTTGAAGCCGAGCCGGTATTCGGTCGGCGCGGCGGGCGTCGCCAGGTCGATCAGCGCGGCCGCCTTCGCGGGGGCGCCTTCCGCCTCGACGCCGAACTCGTCCATCTCCGCGGGCAGCCGCGCCGGCCGGATGCCTTCGGCCAGCAGGAGCGGCGTGTTGCAGTGGCTGACTTTTACGGCCATGGCGATGGGCTCGCCTTCCTCCCAGCCGTGCATGTTCAGGAAGCGGGCGACGCTGCCGATGGCGTCGTCGCTGCTGCCGGACAGGTCGACGCGGCCGTCGCGGTCGAAGTCGACGGCGTACTTGCGAATGCTCGACGGCAGGAACTGCGGGTAGCCGATGGCGCCCGCGTAGGAGCCGCGGTACTGCCAGGGATCGCGCCGTTCGTCGCGGGCCAGCAACAGCAGGGCCTCGAGTTCGCGGCGGAACAGTTCGGCACGCGGCGGGTAGTCGAAGGCGAGGGTGGCGAGGGCGTTGAAGACCTCGAACTGGCCGGTGTGGCGGCCGTAGACGGTCTCGACGCCGATGATGGCGACGATGATTTCGGCCGGCACGCCGTAGAGCGCCTGCGCCCGTACCAGCGCGACTTCGTGGTCGCGCCAGAATTCGAGCCCGCGTTCGATGCGCTTCGCGTCGACGAAGCGCGCGCGATAGGCCTGCCAGGAGCGCGCGGCCGGATCGGCCGGCGGCTTGATCGCCTTGAGTACCGCCGTGTCGGGCTTCACCTTGCGGAACTGCCTGAGCAGGACGTCGGCGTCGAGGCCATTGCGCTCGGCCATCTCGGCGACGAAGGCGCGCACGTCGGCGCGTTGCGGGTAGGGCTCGGTGGCGGATGCGGTGGTAGCGGTCGATGCGGCGGCGAGGAGCAGCAGGGCGGTCGGAAGCAATCGGGTCATGGGTGGAATGATGCCATGCGGTGGCGCAGTTCATGGAGCAGTGCGGGCGCGCCGGCGCCATAGCGCAGGCGGGCGTAGAGGGTGGCGATGGCGTGCATGTCGGTGGCGGCCTGCGGCAGGGCCGCGGCGACGCGTTGCGCGTAGGCGAGCGGACCTTCGGCGGGCCGGCGCGCCAGCCCGCGCCGGCCGAGACGCCGCGAGAGCTTTTGCCACAGCGCCAGGGCCGGGTCGCGCCGCTGCCGCTGGCGCAGCGTCCAGGCCGTCAGCGCCAGCAGCGCGAGGCCGCAGAGCACGGCGAGCGCGGCGGTCATGCGCTGCCAGTCCGGCTGCGGCATGCCGAGCCGGCGCAGGAGGTCGCGCTGGCGGTCCGGGTTGTAGCCGAGCACCCACTGGTTCCAGGCATTGGCGACGGCGTCCCACCGGAAGCGGATGTCGCGCAGCCAGGCGAGGTCGACGCGCATCATGAGCGGCAGCGGATCGCCGACCGGCACGGCGGCGGCGAGGTTCATGTCGATGCGGGTCGGTGCGCTGATGGCGGTCGGGTCCACGCGCAGCCAGCCGCGGCCCGCGAGCCAGACTTCGGTCCAGGCGTGGGCATCGTATTGGCGCACGGTGAGCCAGCCGTCGACCGGATTCACTTCGCCGCCCTGGTAGCCGGTGACGACGCGCGCCGGAATGCCGGCCGCACGCATGGCGACGGCGAAGGCGTTGGCGAAGTGTTCGCAGAAACCCTGCCGGGTGTCGAACAGGAATTCGTCGGCGCTCTGCTCGCCCAGCAGCGGCGGCGCCAGCGTATAGAGCAGGCGCTGGTTCAGGAAGAACGATTCGGCCAGCCGCAGCACATCCTCGTCGCTTTGCGCCGCGTTGCGCCACCGCGCGGCCAGCGCGCGGATGCGCGGGTTGCTGCCTTCGGGCAGGAACAGCGCACGCTGGCGCAGCGATTCGCCGTCGTCGCGGCCGGCCTGCAAGGCGGGATACGAGCGCAGTCGGTGGCGTTGGCGCACGGTGAGCGGCGCCCTGGCGACGAGCTGGTAGTCGCGCGTGGCGAACGTGGCGGCGGTGGTCGCGCCCGGCAGTTCGAGCGCGAAGATCCAGTGGCGGCCGTGCGGCTCGACGATGGTTTCGTAGTCGAGGCCGCCGGACCCGGGCTCGCCGTAGGGCAGTTGCGGAAATGGCGGCTCGTTCATCGGCCGCCAGGCGCGGCCGTCGAACTCCGGGAGCACCGGGCCGCGCCAGTACAGCAGCTTCTGCGCCGGTACGGCATCCGCGAAGCGGACGCGGAAGGCGATGGCGTCGGACTGCGAGAGCTGGCTGATGCTGCCGGGCGCCATGGTGTCCGACAGGCCGGTGCGGGCGCTGGCGGCGTCGCGCGGCAGCGCCCACAGCGGCCCCTGCACGCGCGGGAAGAGCACGAACAGCAGCAGCATCAGCGGCAGCGCCTGTAGCAGCATGATGCCGCCACGGCGCAGCACCGCGGGCGGCGCGGCGCGCGGGTCGGCCAGCGCGAGCAGCGTCGCCGTGGCGACGAGGACGCCGGCAGCCGAGGCGATGGCGGCGGGAATCGCCTGGCTGTAGAAGAACTGGGCGAGCGCAAGGAAGAAGGCGAGGAAGACGATGGCGAGGCCGTCGCGCGTGGTGCGCGACTCCAGGTGCTTGAGCGCGAGGAAGAGGATCAGCAGCGCGACGCCGGGGTTCTGGCCGAGCAGGGTGCGGAATTGCCACAGCACGGCGGCCGTGCCCGCCACCACCAGCACCAACAGCAGCCAGCGCGACGGCAGCGGCTTGCGTTGCCAGGCCAGTGCGGCGCGCCAGACCAGCGCCAGCGTGGCGGCGACGGTGAGCCATGGCTGGACGTGCGGCGCCAGCGGCGCGATGACGGCGACGCCGGTGGCCAACAGCCACCAAATCTGCGTCGGCACGAGAAGCGTGCCGCTACGCTTGGCCATGGAGCGCGAGCGCGGTCAGCGCGGCCTGTAGGTGTTCTTCGCCGGAGGCGGGCGCGAAGCTGCGCTCGGGCAGGCGCAGGCCCCAGTCGAGGCCGGCGGCGTGGGCATCGAGCGCCCAGCGCGTGAGGACGGACAGGCGCGCCTCGGTGTCCTCGCCGGGCGCGTCGTGCCAGTCGAGCCAGATGCGCGCAGTGGCGGCGCCGTCGAACTGCTTGGTCAGGAGCGGTGCGTCTTCGCCTTGCCGGGCGGCGGTTTTCCAGGCGACGTGGCGCGGCGGGTCGGCGGGCTGGTGGCCGCGCAGCCCGGCGAAATCGTCGTTGCCCTGGCCGCCCGCGCGCCGTCCGCCGTGTTCGCCCGCGCCCCAGGGCAGCGGCGGCGCCTTGGTCGCCGGCTTCGGATAGACGAGGCAGCGCAGGTCGGGCGCGCAGTAGGCCCAGGCGCGGATCATGCCAAGCGGCCAGGTGGTCTCGATGCCTACGCGCGGCAGGGCCAGCCAGCCGCGCCGCGTGGCCGGCAGGCGCAGGCAGGCGTCCGCGCTGTCGTTGGCGGCGATGTCGACGGTGGTGTTCTCGCCGTCCGGCAGCCACAGGCGCAACGCCTGGCGCTCGACGTCGCTCGCCAGCACCAGGTGGAAGGCGACGTGCTCGCCGGCGAAGACGGGTGGCGTCCTGCCACGGCTGACTTTCAGGCGCACGAGGTTGCGGAAGCTGTGCAGGATGGCGACGACGCCGAGCCCGGCGAGCAGGAAGGTGAGCACGTAGCCGAGGCTGAGGTTGTAGTTGATGCTGCCGATCAGCATGGTCAGCAGTGCGGCGGCGTAGCCCAGGCCGGCACGCGTGGGCAGCACATAGACGCGGCGCTGGCCGAGCGTGATCGGCGATTCTTCGGGTGGCCTGACGCGCAGCGCCCAGCGGATGAATTGCTCGCGGAGCGCGGCGGCCGGGTTCATCTCGTTACGGGATCGGAACCGACTCGATCAGCCGTCCGATGCTGTCTGCGGCGGGGCCTTCGCCGGCCGGGCGCAGGCGGTGGCCGGCGACGCCGGGCAGCACGGCCTGGATGTCTTCCGGCAGCACGTGGTCGCGGCCGTCGAGCCAGGCCCAGGCGCGCGCCGAGGCGAGCAGCGCCAGCGCGGCGCGCGGCGACAGGCCGGCCTGCCAGTCGGCCGATTCGCGCGTGTGCGCGACCAGCGCCTGCACGTAGTCGATCAGCGCGTCCGAAACATGCACGCGCCGCACGGATTCCTGATGCGCCTGTAGTTCGGCGGGCGAGATGCAGGGCGCCATGCCGGCCAGAACCTCGCGGCGGTCGGCGCCGGCCAGCAGTTCGCGTTCGGCGGCGCGGTCGGGATAGCCGAGCTCGATCTTCATCAGGAAGCGGTCGAGCTGCGATTCCGGCAGCGGGAAGGTGCCGATCTGGTGCGCCGGGTTCTGGGTGGCGATGACGAAGAAGGGCGACGGCAGCGGCCGCGTTTGGCCTTCGGCGGTGACCTGCCGTTCCTCCATCGCTTCGAGCAGCGCGCTTTGCGTCTTCGGGGTGGCGCGATTGATCTCGTCGGCCAGCACGAGCTGCGAAAAGACGGGTCCCGGATGGAAATTGAAAGCGCCGCTGTCGCGGTCGTAGATGGAGACGCCGAGGATGTCGGCGGGCAGCATATCGCTGGTGAACTGGATGCGCTGGAAGTGCAGGCCGAGCAATTGCGCCAGCACGTGCGCCAGCGTGGTCTTGCCGACGCCGGGCAGGTCCTCGATCAGCAGGTGGCCGCGGGCCAGCAGGCAGGCCAGCGCGAGCCGTACCTGCCTGTCCTTGCCGAGGATGACGCGGCCGGCGGCGGTGACGACGCTGTCCATGGGGCAGTGGTTATGGCTGGAGGAACGCATGGGGGCTGGGGTTTGCCCCTGCCAACGGGGGGCAAATCGGTTCATAATCCAAGTTCCGATCGATTGTATGCCAATCCCGATATGACCACGGCTTTCATCACCCATCGCGACTGCTGGCGTCACGATATGGGCGCGCACCATCCAGAGTGTCCGGAGCGCCTCGGCGCCATCCAGGATCGCCTCATCGCCGCCGGCCTCGACCTCTACCTCTCCTTCCACGACGCACCGCTCGCCGAGATGGAGCAACTGCTGCGCGTGCATCCGCGCAAGTACATCGAGATGATCGAGGAAAGTTCGCCCGAGCACGGCATCCACCACGTCGATCCCGATACGGCGATGAGTCCGGGCACCTGGCGCGCCGCATTGCGCTCGGCGGGCGCCGGCGTCCTGGCGACGGATATCGTGATGCGCGGGGAGGCGCCGAATGCCTTCTGCGCGATCCGGCCGCCCGGCCACCACGCCGAGCGCGCCAAGGCGATGGGCTTCTGCTTCTTCAACAACATCGCGGTCGCGGCACGCCACGGCATCGAGCAGTGGGGGCTGAAGCGCGTGGCCATCATCGATTTCGACGTGCATCACGGCAACGGCACCGAGAACATCTTCGCCGGCGACGGGCAGGTGCTGATGGTCGGCACCTTCCAGCATCCGTTCTATCCGTACTGCGGCACCGAGAATCCGGCCTCGAACATGCTCAATGTGCCGATCAAGGCCGGCACGCGCGGCGACAAGTTCCGCGAGATCGTCACCGAGACCTGGATGCCGCGGCTGCGCGAGTTCGCGCCTGAGCTGGTCTACATCTCGGCCGGCTTCGATGCCCACTACGAGGACGACATGGGCTCGGTCGGCCTGGTCGAGTCCGACTACGCCTGGGTCACCGAGCAGTTGAAGACGGTGGCCAGGGAAAGCGCGCAGGGTCGCATCGTCTCCATGCTCGAAGGCGGCTACAGCCTCTCGGCACTGGCGCGCAGCGTCTCCGCCCATATCAAGGTTCTGGCCGATCTGTAAGTTAGAATCGAACTTTTCGGCAAAGCCCTGACCTAAAGGCAGGAATATGGCAAAGACAATCATCCAGGGATCACTTCCCGCCATCGTCACGCCCATGCACGCGGATGGCAGCCTCGACCTGCCGCGCCTGAAGAGCCTGGTCGACTGGCACATCCGCGAAGGGTCGGACGGCATCGTCGTCGTCGGTACCACGGGCGAATCGCCGACGGTCAATTTCGACGAGCACTGCCAACTCATCGAGACCGTGGTCGAGCAGGCCGCGGGGCGCGTGCCGGTAATTGCCGGCACGGGCGCCAATTCGACGTCCGAGGCGATCGAACTCGCCGGCTTCGCCAGGAAGTCCGGCGCGTCGGCGCATCTCTCCGTCGTGCCGTATTACAACAAGCCGACGCAGGAGGGGCTGTATCAGCACTTCAAGGCCGTCGCCGAGGCGGTGGATCTGCCGCTGGTCCTGTACAACGTACCGGGCCGTACCGGCGCCGACCTTGCCAACGACACGGCGCTGCGCCTGGCGAAGGTGCCGGGCATCGTCGGCATCAAGGACGCGACGGGCGACATCGAGCGCGGCACCGACCTGCTCAAGCGTGCGCCGCAGAATTTCGCGGTGCTGTCCGGCGACGACGCGACCGCGCTGGCGCTGACGCTGCTCGGCGGCCGCGGCGTGATCTCGGTGACCGCCAATGTGGCGCCGCGCCTGATGCATGAGATGATCGTCGCGGCGCTGGCCGGCGATCTGGCCACCGCGCGCACCATCAACTTCCGTCTGCTATCGCTGCATCGCCATCTGTTCGTCGAGGCCAACCCGATTCCGGTCAAGTGGGCCTGCGTCGAGATGGGGCTGATCGAGAACGGCCTGCGCCTGCCGATGACTACGCTGTCGCCGGAGCATCACGAGCGTGTCCGTTCGGCGCTGCGCGAAGCCGGCATCCAACTCTGATTTTCACGGGGATTGCATGAAGCATAAGGTTCTTGTCGTTGCCCTGGTCGTGCCCGCGCTGCTCGCGGGTTGCGGTTCGCTGTTCGAGTCGAAGAAGATCGAGTACAAGTCGGCCGGCAAGCTGCCGCCGCTGGACGTGCCGCCCGACCTTACCCAGCCCAGTCGCGACGATCGCTTCGCCGTGCCGGACGTCAGCCCGCCGAAGGGCGCGGCGACATTCTCGGCCTATTCGGGCGAGCGTACCGGTCCGACCGCCCGTGCCACGACGGGCTCGGAAGTGCTGCCCCAGATCGACAAGATGCGCATCGAGCGTTCCGGCAACCAGCGCTGGCTGGTCGTGCCCGGTTCGCCGGACAAGGTCTGGCCGGGCCTGAAGGAGTTCTGGCAGGATCTTGGCTTCATCGTCAACGTCGAGATGCCCGAAGCCGGCATCATGGAAACCGATTGGGCCGAGAACCGCGCCAAGCTGTCGCAGGACGTCATCCGCCGGGCGCTCGGCGCCGTGTTCGACTCGCTCTATTCGACTCCCGAGCGCGACAAGTTCCGCACCCGCCTGGAAAAGGGCGCGCAGCCGGATACCACCGAGATCTACATCAGCCATCGTGGCATGTACGAGATCTACACCACCGAGGGCAGGAGCGACACCCGCTGGCAGCCGCGCCCCGCTGATCCCGAGCTTGAAGCCGAGATGCTGCGGCGGCTGATGGTGCGCCTGGGCGTCGACGAGACGCGCGCCAAGACGATGGTCGCCGAGGCCGTTCAGGACGAGCGGGCCAGGTTGCGGCCCGATTCCGCCGGCGGCGGCTTGCAGGTGCTCGAATCGTTCGATCGCGGCTGGCGTCGCGTCGGTTTGGCGCTCGACCGGGTCGGCTTCACCGTCGAGGACCGCGACCGCTCGCAGGGCCTCTACTTCGTCCGCTATGTCGATCCCGAGATCGACAGCCGAAAGAAGGGGGAGGATGTCGGGTTCTTCTCGAAACTCGCGTTCTGGCGTGACGGCAAGCCGGATCCCAGCAAGAGCCCGAAGTACCGCATCCACGTCAAGGCGGCCGGCGATTCAAGTCTGGTGCAGGTGTTGACCGCCGAGGGCGGTGTCGATGCATCCGATACCGGGAAGAAGATCCTGCGCCTGCTGCACGATCAGTTGAAGTAGGGGATCGGGGGTGCGCTTTGCATCCCTGGGCAGCGGCAGCTGCGGCAACGCCATGGTCGTCGAAGCCGGGCGGACGCGCATCCTGCTCGACTGCGGTTTCGGCCCGCGCAATCTGGCCACCCGGCTCGCCCGGGTCGGGCTTCAGGCCGGCGATCTCGATGCCATCCTGGTGACGCACGAACATGCCGACCATGTCGGCGGCGTTGCCGCCTGCGCGCGCCGCTACGCAATCGATGTCTTCCTGACGCACGGCACGCTGACCGCCGCACCGCTGGCGGACGTCAGCGTCACGGTTATCGACAGCCACGCGCCCTTCGCCCTCGGCGACATCGAGGTTCATCCATTTCCCGTACCGCACGATGCCCGCGAGCCGGCCCAGTTCGTCTTCTCCGACGGCAACCGCTGCCTCGGTGTGCTGACCGATGCCGGTTGCGTCACCCCGCACATGGTCGAGATGCTGTCGGGTTGCGAGGCGCTGGTGCTGGAGTGCAACCATGACGCTGCGATGCTTGCCGGGGGGCGCTATCCGCCACACCTCAAGCGGCGCATTTCAGGCCGATTCGGCCACCTCGACAATGCGGCGGCGGCTGACCTGCTGGCGCAGGTCGATCGTTCGAGGCTCAGCCAGCTCGTGGCGGCCCATCTTAGCCGGGAGAACAACACCCCGGCATTGGCGATCGCGGCGCTGGCGGCGGTGCTCGGCTGCGATCCGGGCTGGATCGGTGTAGCCGACCAGGACAACGGCTGCGATTGGCGCCAGGTACGCTGATCCGGGCGACCAAACAAAAAGGGCCAACCGAAGTTGGCCCTTTCCTGCTTCTCGGAAGAACTCCGAATTACTTCTTGCCTTCCATGCCAGCCATGCCGGCCTGACCCTGCATGCCGCTCATGCCTTCCATGCCCTTCTGTTCGCCGGACATACCGGACATACCGGACATGCCGGACATGC
>JAEHDA010000195.1 GCA_016880655.1 Rhodocyclaceae bacterium | reverse complement strand
TGTTGTACTCGCCGCCGCAGGCCGTGCCACAGGGATCGTTGCGGCCCGGGTTCGATACGGCCAGGTCGGTGCTTTCGCTGAATCCGGTGTTGCGGCTCTGGTCGAACTCGATGCCGATCTTGGGGGAAGTCAGCCGTGGCGTGACGCCGTTATAGCCCGAATACCCGAGGTGCGAGCCGGCCGCGCCGCAAACTCCGGTGCCGTTGCTCTCGCCGTCGATCGCCGCGAAGACGAAGCCGTTATTGCCGACGCTGGTGCCGACCTGCTTGAAGCGGAAAGTGAAATAGGCGCGGAAGCCCTTGCCGCGGGTAGCAGTCTCGGGTGTCCATGCGCAGCCGAACAGCGCGTTGGCGGGCGCGCCGGCGCCCGTGGTGACATTCTCGGCGCCGAGCGTGAGCGTCCGGGTGCCGGGATCGTAGCCGACGATCTGGGGGAAGCCCTCGCTGGCGAGTTCAGGCGACCCGACTCCGAGCAGGCTGGTGGTCGTTGGAATGCAGCGGACAATGTCCTGCTGGGCGGTCTGGGTGGCGGACATGATGTCGAACTGACCTTGGCCCGAGAAGGCGGAGCCCGCCGCAGTGAAGCTGGTGAGGTTAATGTCTTCGAGATAGTTGGACAGAACACTCTGTTCCGCAAGGTCTGTACGCGACTGGCCGGCACCGCGCTGCCCGGCGAAGATCAGCACGCCGTTGCAGGATTGTGCGATGGCGTCGACGGTGACGGTGAAGTTGCCTGCGGCTGGTTTGGCGACGAAGAACTGGTCGCGCCAGTGGTTGAAGTAGCCCGGTGGCGTGGTGTTGAAGCAGGCGTCGCTCTGGATGCGTCCGGCGCTTTTGTCGGCGGGCGACGCGTAGCCGGCGATCGATGCCGGAATGAAGCCGCCGCCGGCAGCCATCTGGTCGCGCAGGCAGGTCACCATGCGGTCCAGCATCGAGTTGATGTCGGTACGAAAGCTCGACGACTTGCGCAGCGCGCCGAACAATGAGTCGGCAGTGAGTGTTGCCCCGCGATCATTGGCGGCCAGCGCGCAGTTGGCGCCGGATGGACAGGCGCCGGGCCAGAGCGTGTTGTCGCCACGTTTGTAGATGTCCCCCTGTGCCGACAGCGACTTGGCTGCTGCGCTGGTGTCTCCCGAAGCATTGTTGGTCGATCCGCCGAAGTAGTTGGTGACGCCGGCGAGCGCGCCTGCCGTGTCCGGATCCAGATAGTTGGCGACATCGTAGTTGCCGCCGCACTGGCCGACGTTGTCGACAGCCGATGCGCCGCGATTCTGGCTGGGCAGTACCGGACCGGGGGAAAAGATGATCGCAACGGGGCGATCATGCGCCGAGGTCACGATGCTGGCGAGATTATTGGCGCCATTGGCGATGACGACATCCAGTTGACCGAGTGCATCCCAGTTCATAGGAGCCGTCGCCAGCAGGCGCTTGTGGCTGCCCGATATGGCGAGCCAGAGACATTCACCATATCCGTCCCGCAGCGGCGAGGTGCCCATGAGGCGCCACGGAAAGCGGCCGATGACGGTGGTGTTGGCGGCATTGCCGGCGAAGTTTCCGGCATCGCAACCCTCGCTGGTGCAGCCGATATTGTTGTTCTGAGATGTGCCCAGGTCAGGGAGCGGCAGGTAGCCATACACGGCGTTCGTATCCACGACATCACGGTACTTGACCGCATAGCCAAGCAGCGCTTCGCGTGCCTCGGCAAGCACACTCTCGGTCTGGTGCGCCCGATAGGCATTCAGCATCTGCGGCGAGAGGGTGGTTGCGGCAAAGTAGAGCACCCCGGCGACGAGCAGCGCGAGGAGCGCCATGAGGGCAAAGCCGCGGTTGGCTCGGCGGGTCCCGGGGTGCCGACGCATGGCGCAGCCTTCAGCGGGACGGGGAGACCGTGATGCGCCCGTCGCCGAGCGGGCCGGCCTTCTCGCGCGTGCCGCGATTGATGGACTCGCCGACCTTCAGCGAAGCCGGCGATTCCTCGCCCGGGGTGATGACCACGCGGCCCGGGTCGTTGCGCGAGACGATGGCGGTGACGCCGGTGCCGAGGGTGTTCTCGTTCTGCGGCCGCTGGTTCACCCAGACCGTGCTCTTGCCGCTGGAGCGGGCGACCACGCCGTCGAGGGTTACGGTGGAACCTTCGATGGTCTGCACTTCCTGGATGTTGAGCTGGCGCTGTCGTTCCAGCACGGCGCGGCGCTCGGGCGTCAGGAACAGGCGGCCGAGCGGCTCGGCCCAGGCGGTCGCGGTGGTGGCCAGGGCTGCTGCGGCGGCGCAGGCAAAAGTCAGTCGTCGCAACACGCCGCTCATTGCCGTTTCTCCCGTAGCGTGACCCAGTCGATGGTGCACACGGCGCGCAGCTGCGCGGCCACGCCGCGTTCGCCGCTTTGGGGCAAACGCTCGATCGAACAGTCGCGGACCAGCAGGTGGGCATGGACCGCCTGACGCAGTTCGGCCAGGAAGCCGAGCAGGTCGTCTTCATGCAACAACGGCATTTGCAGGTTCATCGCGCTGGCCATGAATTCATATTCGCCGGCAATTGCGCCGCCGGGAAGTATCGATTCGCCGAGGCTCCGTTGCGGCGCGATTTCATACTGGAAATCGAGCA
>JAEHDA010000194.1 GCA_016880655.1 Rhodocyclaceae bacterium | reverse complement strand
GGCCGGCGGCCTGGTCGGCAGCGGCGTGTTGCTGGGGCTGAAGACCCTGTTCGGCCGCAAGCGGGACTCGACGGACGACGGTCTCGTCGTCGACCTGCCGATCGAGGCAGAAGCGGCGCCGGTGACGGTCGCCGCGCCCCCGAAGGCCGGGCCGCTAACCGAGTTCGGTTGGGATGACGACCCTCGTCATGCCGCGCCCGCGGCTCAAGCGGCAGCGCCCGCAGCGCCCAAGGCGGCGGACGTGCCGCAGGTCAGCGATGCGGCGGCAAATCCCGCTGTCGACTCCGCTCCAGGTCCGGCGCCGATGGTTCATCACATCGATTTCGAAATGCCGGCCGGCCTGGCGGCGGCGACCGCGGCTTCGGACCCGGGCGACCCGACGGCGGCATCCATCGAGCTGGCCAACATCATGACTTCGATGGGCCTCGCCGAATCCGCGGCGCAGACCCTGGTCGAGCATATCCGCGAAAATCCGCGCGAGTCCCTGCCGCAGTGGTTGAAGCTGCTCGAAATCCATCGCCTGAACGGCAATCGCTCCGAGTTCGAGCGTTCAGCGACCGAGTTGCGTCAGCACTTCAACGTCCAGCCCGAGGACTGGAGCGCGAGCGGTGGCCAGGGGCGCACCTCGCTCGAGTCCTATCCGCATATCCGTTCGCAGATCGTTCGCCTGTGGCGCAAGGCGGACTGCATCACGTTGCTGCGGGCGCTGCTGCTGGACAACCGGGAGGGCACCCGCATCGGCTTCCCGCTCGCAGTCGCCGAGGAGATTCTGCTGCTGGTCGCGATCCTGAACGGCAGCAAATGAACCCCGCAGTATTCGAAGTCGCGGTATCCGCCGACGGCATGGCGGTGCAAGGCAAGGGAGTTCTTGCGGCATTCGTTCCCGCCAGCGCCGGCTTTGCGCCGCTGGTCGTCGCCGGCTGCGATCCGCGCCACGATCCCGGCAAGCCCATCGAGGGACTGGCGGGCGCGGCCTTCCTGCATATCCGGGGTGCGATTGGCGACCTGGCCGGCCTGCGTTGGGTGGTGGTCGACAACTGGGGCCGCTTCTTCGAGGCGGTGCCGCATTGGGCCGCCCAAAACGGCATGGCGCCGATCCTTGAATTCAAGCGCTTTCCCGGCGGCGTCGGCGTCGACGCCTTCAGCAAGGAAACAGGCGCCACGGGCGAAGCAGCGCTCGAACTACTATCCACTGTCGTGGAGGGCGGCATCCCGGAAACCATTCCGGCCAACGCCCGGCAGTTCCTGGAAGCGATCGAGCTGCACGGCAATCTGCCCTCACCCGGCGCGCTGTTCCAGCTGGTCCAGGCTGCGGCGATAAGCGGCGACATCACCGGCGCAGCCAAGGGCATCCAGGCGGACCCGGTCATCTCGGCCACGCTGATCAACTATGCCAACGCGGCGGCCTTCGCCGGCGCGGGCAAGACCGCCTCGGTCGCCGAAGCCATCCAGCGGCTGGGCATCAACCAGGTGCGCCGCGTCGTGTTCGTCGCCGAGATGATGGCGCGCTACCAGAAGGGCGCTTGCGCCGCGTTCGACTACAGGGCCTACTGGCACAACGCCGTCGCCACCGGCGCGGCGATGCGCGGCCTGCTGGAGACTTTCGGGATTCCGGCGCGCATGGCCGACGAAGGCTTCACCACCGGCCTGGTATCGGGGATGGGCTGGCTGGCCATCGCCGAGACTTTCCCGCACCTGCTGGCCGACTACATCGGGCTGTCGGCGGGCCTCGACCCGACCGCCAAGGCCCGCTTGCAGAAGAACATCTTCCCGGCGCCGGTCGCCGAGGTGACCGCCACCTACCTGGCGCGTTTCGATTTTCCGGAGACGATCCGCTCGGCGATCAGCGGCATTCCGACGGCAGACGGCTGGGCCTGGTTCGACTGCCTGGCCAGCGCGATGCGGGTCGCCCAGTCGTTCGCGCCGCTGCCCTGCCTGGCCATCCCCGACAACATCCCGGCTCCCGAGCGTTGCCGCGAAGAATGGCGGAACTGGCAGAGCCTGCTGTCGTTCAGTAGTTGAGCGAGTCGTAGCCGGCCTGCCGGCCGGTCAGCATCAGGCTGACATGGTTCGGCGCGCAGATGGCGACTGCGCCTCCCCGGCTGAGCCACCCCTGGCGGACGCAGTACTGCCGCGGCCCCGGATCGCTGAGCACCCGCGCCCGTCCCGGCTGTATCTCCACCACCGTGGTACCCAGCGGCCCCGGCACGTCGACGCGGCGCGGCGCATCGAGCGGGTATTCAGCGAACACCCGGCCGTCGACCCGGATCACCGCGCGGTCAGCCTGGCCGCCGCGCCAGAGCAGGGGAAACGAGGCCGCCACCGCCAGTGCGGCCACGCCCGCGACCAGCCAGTCGCCCGGGCGCAGCAAAGTCAGCCATGGCGTCACGCCGATACCAGCGTGCGATGCCGGACCAACACCCGTACCGTGCTGCGGAAGCGCTCGGCGAGGCGTTCGGCGATATAGACCGAACGGTGCTGGCCGCCCGTGCAGCCGAGCGCGACGGTAAGGTAGGAGCGGTTGTCGCGCACGTACGCCGGTAGCCACGAGCGCAGGAAATCGCCGATCTCGTGCACCATGCGGCGCACATTCTCGTCCGCATCGAGGAAGGCGATCACATCGCGATCGAGGCCGGTCTGCGGCCGCAGCAAGGGGTCGTAGTGCGGATTCGGCAGACAGCGGACATCGAACACCAGGTCCGCGTCGAGCGGCAGGCCATGCTTGAAGCCGAAAGACTCGAACAGCAGCGTCAGGCCCGCGCCGTCGCTGAGATCGACGAAATCCTTGACGAAGGTGCGCAGCCCGTTCGGGCGCAGGTTGCTGGTGTCGATGTGATGGCCAAGGTCGCCCAGCACCGCCAGTGCTTCCCGCTCGCTGGCGATCGCCTCCGCGAGCGTGGTGTCGCCGACCGCCAGCGGGTGGCGGCGGCGCGTCTCCGAGAAGCGCTGGATCAGCACCTCATCGCGCGCGTCGAGGAAAATGAAGCGCAGGTCGATGTTGCCGGTCTTCTGTAGCGCACGCAGCTGCTGCGGCAGGAAGGCCGCAACGTCGGCGCCGCCGCGCATGTCCATCGCCACCGCCGCCCGCGCGAAACCCTCGCGCTTGAGCAGGTCCACCAATTGCGGCAGCAGCGGCAACGGCAGGTTGTCCACGCAGTAGAGCCCGGAATCCTCGAGCGTATTGAGGACGATCGACTTGCCCGAGCCGGAAAGGCCGCTGATCAGGATGAGTTGCATGGTGCGAAGGATAGCCGAGTCCGGTCAGCCCGTCCTCGCCTCCTCGATCAGCCAGGCGATGAAGGCCTCGACCTCGGGCCGCGTTTCGCCCGACGCGCGCAACAGGTAGTAGCCACGCGAGGCGATGCGCTCGCGCGCTTCCATCAGCGGCGCCAGCCGACCCTCATCGATCAGCCGCCGCACCAGCGGCCCGCGGCCGAGCGCGATGCCCTGGCCGTCAGCGGCGGCGCGGATCATCTGGTCGTACTGGTTGAACTGGATCTGCGCCTTGGGCCTCGCTTTCTCCAGGCCGAGCGAGACCAGCCAGGGCGCCCAGTCGAGGCCGGGCACCGGCTCTCCCGAGTAGGCCAGCAGCGTCACGGCCGCCAGGTCGGCCGGCGTCGGCGCGGGCGGAAACGCGGCGGCGATGGCCGGTGCGGCGACCGGGAACACCACCTCGTCGAAGAGCGGCAGCGCACCCGGCGGCATCAGTTCCGGCGGGCCGTAGCGCAAGGCGACATCGACCTCTTCCCGCGCCAGATCGACCGTGCGATTGTCCGCCGAGAGGCGCACATCCACATCCGGATGGCGCTCCTGGAAACTGCCGAGGCGCGGTATCAGCCACAGCGCGGCAATGCTGATCGCAGCCGAGACGGCGACCCGCGGCCGCTGCTGGCCGGCGCGCAGAATGGCGCAAGCCTCGGCAAGGTCGGTCAGCACGTTCGCCGCCGCCCGATGCAGACGCTCCCCCTCGGGGGTGAGCGTCAGCTTGCGCACGCCGCGCATGAACAGGCGCACGCCCAACTGTTCTTCGAGTGTCTGCACCTGGCGGCTGATCGCCGACTGCGTCAGCGACAGCTCCGCCGCCGCGCGCGTGAAGCTCAGGTGCCGTGCGGCGGCATCGAAGCCCTTCAGGGCATCGAGCGAGGGCAGGCGGCGCAGCGGGTTATCCATGCGTTTTCCTCATCCATGCAATACCGAAATACCGTTTGTTCATCGCCATTGGCAGACCTACATTGCATCCAGACGCCGGCAATACATGCGTCCATTGCATGAAAGGATACGAACATGAGCGACACTCGGCAAGCCCGGCGCATACAAATCGGCCTGCGGGAACTGCTGATCATCGACGATGCCCGCGACCAATTGCTGACCTGCGAATCCGGTGAGCTCTGGATCACCCAGGACGGTGATCGCCACGACATCATCCTCCCGGCCGGCCAGTCGTGGCGCATCGACCGCTCCGGCTCGCTGGTCGTGTCGGCGTTCAAGCCTGCCGTGGCGACGCTCGACCGAATCAACCGCTGGCGTTTCCCCGCGCTGGCCTGCTTTCCGGCCCACCTTATCCGCTAGGAGAATCCATGCCCTTCCTCGACGTAATAGTCAGCCGTGGTGACACGCCAGATGATGCGAAAGCGATCGCCAGCGAACTGACGCGGCTAACCCACGAACTCCTTGGCAAGCGGCGCGAGGTCACGGCAGTGGCGGTCGACTGGCTGCCGGACGAACAATGGTTCATCGGCGGCGAATCGCTCGCTGCATTGAACCAGCGCTCGTTCTTCCTCAAGATCGAAATCACCACGGGTACCAACACCAAGGACCAGAAAGCCGCCTTCGTCGCCGCGGTCTTCGCTGCCATGGAGAAACTGCTCGGCCCGCTGGCGCCAGCCAGCTACGTCGTCATCCAGGAAGTCGCGGCCGACGCCTGGGGCTATGCCGGGCGGACGCAGGAGTACCGCTACATCGAAGGCAAGCGGCTCTAGGCCGCCATCGTCGGCACGATGTCGTTGCCGTCCATGGCGATGGCGCCGGCGCGCAGCAGTTCGCTGCGCAGCCACTCGGCGAGCTCGGCAGGCGTCATGCCGAGGTGGTCGCGGCCAACGTTGCGGAACAGCGGCACGCCCGCCAGATACGCCGCGAGGCCGGCCTGCGGCAGGCGACCAAGGTCGAGCAGCGAAAAGGTGAAGCAGGCCTTCACCGCATTGCGGGCGACGCGCTTCGGATCGCGCTCGAAGGCCTCCAGCCGGCCGAAGGCGCGGGCCAGCGCGGCGCGGTAATCGCCGAAGGGCGCGCCGTGACCGGGGATCACGGTGTCCACGTCGAGTTGCGCCAGCATCTCCAGCGTCGTGCGCGTGGCGGCCAGCGCACCGCCCCGGCCGAGCAGTTCGCCGAAGACGATGCCGAAGCCGTCCTGCCAGAGCGCGTCGCCGGAAATCAGCAGGCGTTCCTTTGGGCAATGGAAGACCAGCGCTTCCATGTCATGGCCGGGCGCGGCGATGGCCCGCCACGTGAAGCCACCCATTGCGAACTCCTCGTCCGGCGCGATCACGCCGTCGTGGCGGAAGCGGTCGCCGCGTTGCGCTGCCGGGCCGAGCAGCAGCGCTTCCTCGTCCCAGTTGGCGACGTGCGCCGCGATGCCGGCGGGGATCAGGATCGCGCAGCCGAACTCGCGCTGCATGGCCGCGTTGCCGCCGATGTGGTCCGAGTGCG
>JAEHDA010000193.1 GCA_016880655.1 Rhodocyclaceae bacterium | reverse complement strand
CGGTCTTTACTTCGACGTGGCGCTGGCCTTCGCCGCGCTGCCGACGGCGAGTTCTGCTTACATCCTGGCGCAGCGCATGGGCGGCGACGGCCGCAGCGTCGCATGGCTGATTTCGGTCAGCACGCTGTTGGCGATGGTGACGCTACCGCTTTGGCTTGCGTTTGGGCGCTGACGGCGGTTCGGCGTCGGGCTTGGGCTGCTCTCCCGACGAAGTATCGTCGGTTGCCGGCACCGGCTGCATGAACCCCCAGGGCCATAGGGCCGGATTGGCGAAGGGGTTGGCGTCCTGCGACGGCTGACTTTCGCCCGCCTGCTGGCTCATGGCCTGGAGCGCCATCAGCGTCGCCCGCTGCATCTCGAGTCCCTGAATGGTCATCTGCAACATCGACAGGTTGCTCTTCAGCCAGCCTTCGACAGCCTTGAGATCCGTGATCCGCCGGCCTAGCTCATCGGTGTCGACGGTTGGCGTCACCATGCCAGGCAGCGGGAAACCCATGTTGCCCCAAAGCGATTTGAAGAACTCCATCGGGTTCTGGCTTTCTGTCGGATCGGACATGAAGGAATCCTCGGGAGGGGTTGACGCGTCTATTATGGCACTGCGCGGAACATCCACGAAATTGCGGACGCTGCCAACGAATGGTGATTCGCGTTAGACTATTAATTGTCATAATCAGGCTTTGAGAGGAACGCGCAATGCTGAAGCTGCTGGTGATCGAAGATCACGCCCTGGTCAGGGAAGGCCTTCTGCAGGCGCTGAAAGCGCTGGATACGGATGTCGTCACGCTGGGTGCCGCCGATGCGGAGGCGGGGCTGGATCTGCTCGCGGGCAATGACGACGTCGATCTGGTGTTGCTCGATCTGATGCTGCCTGGAACCAGCGGGATGGCCCTGCTGGGCGTATTGCGCAAGCGTTTCCCGGCGATGCCCGTGGTCGTGCTGTCCGCGCTGGACGATGCGGATACGGTTTCGCGGGCGATGCGCCAGGGAGCTTCGGGCTTCGTGCCCAAATCCAGTTCGACCGCAACGATGATTCAGGCGCTGCGCGACGTGCTGGCAGGCGAGGTCTATGTGCCGCCGCGCTTGCGCGACCCGGCTGCGCGCGGTTCCGGGCGCGGGCGCGATGTTGCGGAACGCTATGGCCTGACCCCGGCGCAGATGCGGGTGCTGGAACTGCTGATCCAGGGCAAGACCAATCGCCAGATCGCCGAGTTGCTGGAGGTAACCGAGGGCACGGTGAAGATCCACGTCTCGGCGATCTTCAAGGCCATGAATGTCGCCAACCGCTCCCAGGCACTATTGCTGGCCAGCAAGAACCGCGTCAAGGTATAACTGACTCGGCTGCTACTCGGGCTCGGTCTCGTATTCGAGCAGCAGATGGTGCAGCAGGGCGCGCAGGCGTGCCGGCTTGAACGACAGCGGCAGGCGGGCATCGACCCTGACGCCAGCCGCGGAGGCTTCCGTACTGTCGCCGAGCACGATCAGCAGCGGCGGCGGGTCCGATCTGGACAAGTGGTCTGCAACTTCACCCTGCAGCGCGGGATCGCTGATCACGATCGCCGTCTTGTCCACCAGGAGTCCGGGCAGATCGGCGTCTGTAGTGGCGCGATCGGTCTTGTAACCCCAGCCGTCGAGCAGGCTGCACAGGTCGCCGGACAGTGTGTCGTCGCTCATTCGAACGACGACGCGAGATTGGAACGGTATGCCGGCCGGCGGCTCCGCGACCGGCAGCGGAGCAGGTTCGGCCTTGGGCAAGGTCACCGCGAATACCGAGCCGCGACCCGGCAGCGATCGAACTTCCACCGGATGATCCAGAATCTCCGACAGTCGCGCCACAATGGCCAGCCCGAGGCCCAAGCCCTTCGTCGAATCGCGTTCCGGATTGCCAACCTGATAGAACTCGTGGAAGAGGTAGGGCAGGTGCGCCTCGTCGATTCCGATGCCGGTGTCCCAAACTTCGATGCGCACCCTGTCGCCGCGGCTGCGTGCGCCGATCAATATGCCACCCTGGCTTGTATAGCGGACAGCGTTGGCAACCAGATTGCCGATCATTCGGCGTAGTAGCTGTGGGTCGGTGTCCACCCATAGCGCCGTCGGCCGATGGCGTAGCCGCAGGCCCTTGGCCCTGGCGCTTTGACGATGCCCGTCGGCGATCATTTCGAGCAAGAGCTCCAGTGCAATCGGCTGTCGGTGCGGCTGCACGGCGGCGATATCGAGTCGCGAGACATCGAGCAGCGCGTCGAGCAACTCGCCCATTGCCCCCGCCGCCGTGCCGATCTGCGAGGCCAGTTGCAGGTTGCGGGTCTTGGTCGCGCCGGATGCCAGTTCGGTGGCGAACAGTGTCAATGCGTGCAACGGTTGCCGCAGGTCGTGGCTGGCGGCCGCAAGGAAGCGTGACTTGGCTTCGCTCGCCCGCTCGGCTTCCTCCTTCTTTGCCTTGGCAATTTCCAGTTGCCGGGCCAACTCGGCCTCGCTATGGGCGAGCGCGCTCACCGAGCGGCGATGGCTGGCCTCAAGTGCCGTCGCCATTTCGTTGAAGCCGGTCTCCAGGGAAACCAGCGTTCCGGAGGGGTGCGCGGGAGTGCGAACGTCCAGCGAGCCAGCCCGGATTCTGGCCACGGCACCCTCCAGCGCCAGTACTGGCTCGATGACGTCGCGGCCCAGTCGGTGTGCCAATAGCAGGCCGCTGGCAAGTACCGAGAGCGTCACCAGCAGGGTTACCGCAAGAATCTCGCGTTTGCGTGCCTTCAGGTCGGCGCGCGAGAGTTCGATCACGACCTTGCCCAGAGGCTTGTCCCGATTCGCTGGCGATGGATCCATTGCAATGAAGGGATCATCAAACGGCACGACGGGCTGGTTGATGGTGGCGTGGAATGTCTCAACGGTTCCGTTCGCCGACTGTTCCTGCGGAGCAGCCTTGTGCCCATCCTCCGGCGGGGGGCCGGGCTGCCCCGTGCTGGCGAGCAACTGGCCGGCCGCGTCGTAAATCGCGACCGACACCACATCGGGCTCTCGCGCGGCGGCCTGCGCCAGGCGGGAGAGGTCCGTGCGATTTCCGGAAAACGCGCCATATTCCGCCGCCGGGGCCAGTTGCCTGACCAGTGCCTGGCCGCGGTTCTGCAATGCCTCCTCGACGTCGCCATAGCGCACGACAAGAAAATAGGCCGTCAACGCGATGGCAATGACTGCCGTTGGCGCCAAGGCCAGGAAGATCGCCCGCTGCTGGATTCCCCAGGATCTGGTGTTCATGTCGCGGCAATTGTCACCGCGTCCGGTGACGGCGGCAAGCGTCGGGGGCGACGTCGACTACGCCGGAACGGCCATGCCGACTTGAATCTGCTGATAGCGTTCCTCGGTGCCGCGAGTCGCATCGATTGGAATCTGTAGCAGATCCAGAACCTGATGGGCCGATGCACGGCAGGCGTTTGCAAGCGGTGTTGGCAGTACCGTCGGCATCTGCTTCTGGAGCAGCAGCTTGCTCGCACCCAATGCGTATATGGGATCCAGAATTCGGTCGTGGTAGGGCTCCAACATGTCTTGGACCAGCCGCTCGGCCGCTTCCCTGGCCCAGGCGTTGGTCGGCCATTGCGTTGGGACCGCATATGCGCGGGGGAACATTTCCAGGTCGCGAATGACCGTGCGGATGTCTTCCTGGGAGTCGCGAAACGGCAGCAGAACCAGATCGGCCAGACCATAGAGCTTCTGATCCGTTTCGGTACGATTGCCGCCACCGTCGATTACGCCCATCCAGGCGTTCAGAGACCGAATCTTGTCCACTACCTTGATCAGTGCTTCACGGGATCTGGCGTCTGCGACCAAGTACCTCCGCCCGCCGGGTGCGAGAGGCTCCCGATGGGTATCCGTGAGGACGCACACCGAGCGCTGGCCAAGCAAGCCCAAGCCCTGGCAAAGCATGTGGGAAAGCGTGGTCTTCCCGGTTCCGCCCTTGTTGCCGATGACACAGATGATGTCCGCCATAGTTCCTCCGCCCCAAGGTACAGATGGGCGCTACGGCGAGATTATTGGCCAGGGATCTCGGCCGGGATGGGGCGAAATGCGCCGGAATCAGGGCCCTTATCGGCTACCCGCTGGTTACCCGCGGTCGGCCGGCAGATAGCAGTAAAGGCGCGTTGCCCGCCTGTCGACAACATCGACCACCTGCATCGGCTCGTGGCCGGGTACCGCGAAGGTGTTGCTCACCAATAAGCCCCCCGGGCGCATTTCCGCACAGGCCTTGGACCACAACTCGGGCATGGGAACTGGCGACAGGAAGGTGTAGACCAGATCGAAGTCCGCGAGCGACTGATGCCACAGGTTGCCATATGTGACGTGGCAATTTCCGACGCCAATGCAGAGAAGTCGCGCCCAGAGCCAGGGCAATGGTGCGTACTCGATGCCGCAAAAGCTGCAATCCGGCCGAAGCCGTGCCATCTTTCGCAGGAACGTGCCGTTGCCACAGCCCAGGTCGATCACCCGGCAATTGCGATTCGGAAGGAGGGCGGCGACGGCCGCCGCGGTTTTTTCGTTGCTGAGGTAGAGCGGCACCCTGCTCTGGGCAACACGCCAATAAACGGCCAGTAGCAGAGCGAATGCGCCCAGGTACCAGCCCGGTGACAGATCGAGCTTGCTGGCCTCCACGACGAGAGGCATGAATCCCAAATGTATTGGATGCCACCACGGCGGCGCTTCAAGCTTGTAGCTGGTGAATGCGGCGCATGAACCTTGTAGCACGGCGACCACGATTGGTTGGCCAAACAGCGCCGGGTAGAGGAGTGCAACCAGTCCGATAGCGATCAGCGCACCAAGGAGCTGGGCAAGGAGGGCAGTGCGTAACGGTGGCATGGAGTGGTCGGAGACCATGATGGATATGGAATGTTGGTGCGGAATGAAAGTCGATTATTCCACGCGGGGTGTGGCGGAGGAGAGGGTGATTGAATGGACCCATTGACAGCAATGGGGACTCACAGTCATAATGCGCCGTTTCGCTGGAGGGGTTCCCGAGCGGTCAAAGGGATCAGACTGTAAATCTGACGGCTCTGCCTTCGAAGGTTCGAATCCTTCCCCCTCCACCAAGAAGCTAATTTAAGGGTTGCTGTTGTCGGGTTGAGCGGGCGTAGCTCAGTTGGTAGAGCTCTTGCCTTCCAAGCAAGATGTCACGAGTTCGAGTCTCGTCGCCCGCTCCAGCGATTTGTCGGTACCAGGTTGTAAGGCTGTAAGGCGCAGATTTCGCCCATGTAGCTCAGTGGTAGAGCACTCCCTTGGTAAGGGAGAGGTCGCGTGTTCAATCCACGCCATGGGCACCAGAATTGTTGGCATCACAATTATCTTTCGATTGGGGTATTCGATCATGGCAAAAGGCAAGTTTGAGCGTACCAAGCCACACGTAAACGTTGGGACGATTGGGCACGTTGACCATGGCAAGACGACGTTGACGGCGGCGATCACGACGGTCCTGTCGGCGAAGTT
>JAEHDA010000192.1 GCA_016880655.1 Rhodocyclaceae bacterium | reverse complement strand
GCTCGACGAGGATGGCCGGGCCGGGCTGCGCGGTCGGCTGCTCGGCTTCGTCTTCCAGTCCTTCCAGTTGCTGCCGGCGCTGACGGCGCTGGAGAATGCCGCGCTGCCGCTCGAACTCATGGGCCGCACCGACGCCAATGCGCAGGCTGAAACCATGCTGGCGCGCGTCGGCCTGGCCGAGCGGCTGTACCACTATCCGAAGCACCTCTCCGGCGGCGAGCAGCAGCGCGTCGCGCTGGCGCGCGCCTTCACCGTCGAACCCAAGCTGTTGCTGGCCGACGAACCGACCGGCAACCTCGATGCCGCGACCGGCGCCGAGATCATCGAACTCATGTTCGCCATGAACCGCGAGGCCGGCACGACCCTGGTGCTGGTCACGCACGACGAGGCGCTGGCCGCGCGCTGCGGGCGGGTGCTAAGGCTGGCGGCGGGGCGCTTGGTGCAGGGTTGAGCGCGCCGCCCGGACGCCGCTCCTGACCGCACCCTCGATGGTCGCCGGATAGTCGCCCGCCACGTAATCTCCGGCCAGGTACAGGCCGGGCAGTTCCGTCAAAGTCAGCGGTCGTGACACGCCGGGCGTGCAGGCGAAGGAGGCGCGCTTTTCGGTGATGACGCGGCTCCAGCGCGGTGCGGGCAAGTCCGGAACGACCTGTGCGACCTCGCGATGGATTTCGTCGGTGAGTTGGTGTGCGTCGATGTCGCGGTGGCGGCGGCTGGCCGAGATGACGGCGGCGAGGATGCCGGACTGGCCGTGGCTCTGTCCGCGGTCGAACAGCCATTGCGCGGTGCCATCGAGTACGCCCAGCATGGGCTGCGGCAGGCGCACGGATTCCGGGTAGGCGAGGTAGCAGGTAACGATCGGTTCCCAGACGTAGCAGTGCAGTTGTGCAACGACAGGGGCGAGTTCCGGCAACTCTTCGACGAGCGACGGCAAGTGCTGGGGCGCGACGGCGAGAATGGCTTGCGCATAAGTGCCGTGTTCGTCGAGCGCGAAGCCCGCGTCGCTGCGCCGAACTCGTTCGATGCGTGTGCCGCGCCGGATGTTGCCGCCGCGCGCCTCGACAAAGCGTGCCGCGGGTTCCGGGAACAGCGACGAGAAGTCGGTGGCGGGCAGCAACAGGTCGCTGGCGGCGCGATCGGCGGCGAGGCTGTCGCGCAGTACGTTGAGAAACACCTGCGCCGACGCTTGCTCCGGGGCAGTGTTCAGCGCGGCGAGGCAGAGCGGCTCCCAGAGGAAGTGCCGCGCGGTTGCGGGTTGCCCGGCAAGCAGCGAACTTGCCGTGGTGTCGTTGGCGAGGCGAAATCCGGCGCGCTGCTGGCGGCGCATGAAGGCGATGGCGGCGAATTTCTCGGGCCAGGACAGTCCCTGCGCAGTGGCCAGCGCCCAGGCGAGATGCAGCGGTGCGGGCAGGCGCGGCGCATGCAGGCGAAACTGCCCAGGGAATTCGAGATGCAGCGGCAGGCGCAACAGGGCACTCGCGGGTGCGCCGACCAGGTGCATCAGGCGCTGCGTTTCCGTATAGGCGCCGACGAGGATGTGGGCGCCGTTGTCGAGCGTGAGGCCTTCGATCTCGACGGCACGGGCACGGCCGCCGAGCGTGCGCGAGGCATCGAAGAGGTCGACGGCGACGCCCGCCGCCGCGAGTTCCGCCGCCGCGGCCAACCCCGCATAGCCGGCGCCGATGACGGCTACGCGGCCGGTCACGAACCGAGCCATGTTCTGACTGCGATCCAGAGCTTGCGTGCCGGAGGCAGCGACAGGCGGCGGTCGAGGACGCGGAAGCCGTCCCGGGTTAACTCGTCGAGCACAGTTCGGTAAATGGCCGCCATGATCAGCCCGGCGCGTTGCGCTTTCCGGTCGGCGGCCGGCAGTTCGGCCAATGCACGCCGGTAGTAATCGCGGGCCCGCTCGGCCTGGAACTCCATCAGCGCCCTGAAGTTCTCGGAATGGCGGCTGGCGAGGATGTCGGCCTCGCCGACGCCAAAGCGGGCGAGTTCATCATGCGGCAGGTAGATGCGGCCGCGCCGGGCATCTTCACCGACGTCGCGGATGATGTTGGTGAGCTGGAAGGCGAGGCCGAGGTCGTGGGCGTACTTCAGCGTGCGGCGATCCGTGTAGCCGAAAATCTCGGCGGCGAGCAGGCCGACCACGGAGGCGACGCGGTAGCAGTAGAGATGCAGCGCCTTGAAGTCCGGGTAGCGCGTCCGGTGCAGGTCCATCTCCATGCCGTCGACGATTTCCTGTAGCTGCTCGGCCGGCAGGTTGAAGCGTGGCAGGGCAGTCGCCAGCGCCTGCGTGACCGGGTGGGTCGGTGAGCCGGCGTAGAGCGCAGCCACTTCGCCGCGCCACCAAGCCAGCTTCGCGGCGGCGACGCCCGGATCGGTGCATTCGTCCACCGCGTCGTCGACTTCGCGGCAGAAGGCGTAGAGGGCCGTGATGGCCTGACGGCGCGCGGGTTCCAGGAAGCGGAAGCTGTAGGTGAAGCTGGAATGGCTTTCGGCGGCCTTCTGCCGGCAATACTGGTCGGGACTCATAGCGCCCGCCAGAAGATCCTCGGCCAGTCGAGCCGAGCCAGCACGGGCCGGTGCCGGAATACATCGTAGTCGACCGCTTCGATCTTCTCAAGGATGCGCAGGCCGCCGGCCACGATCATGCGGATTTCCAGGCCGATGCGGCCGCCGAGCAGCCAGCCCAGCGGTTCGCCGTCAAGCATCAGCTTGCGCGCGCGCTCGACCTGGAAGCGCATCAGGCTGCGAAAGTCAGCCGTGGCGATACGCCGAAGGATGTCGGCTTCGTGGATGCCGTAATAGACGAGGTCCTCGCCCGGCAGGTAGATGCGCGGCACCGGCTTGGCGGCATCGATGCCGACATCCTGCCAGTGGTTGATGAGTTGCAGTGCCGAGCAGATCGCGTCCGAGTACTCCAGGTTCTTCGGGCTGTCGGCGCGGAAGAGGTGCAGCAGGAGGCGACCGACCGGATTGGCCGAGCGGCGGCAGTAGTCCATCAGTTCGCGGAAATCCCCGTAGCGGGTCTGGACGACATCCTGGCTGAAGGCGTCGAGCAGGTCGCGGAAAGGCCGCAGCGGCAGGCGATGGACCTTGATGACATCGGCAAGGCGACGGAACAGCGGGTCGTCGATCGGCTCGCCGTCGGCGATGGCGTCGAGCTGGCGCTGGTAGCCGTCGAGCAGTGCCAGGCGTTCCGCCGCGCCGAGATCGCCCTCGTCGGCGAAATCGTCGGCACTGCGGGCGAAGGCGTAGATGGCGGCGACCGGCTCGCGCAGCGGGCGCGGCAGCAGAACCGACGCCACCGGGAAGTTTTCGTAATGGGCGACAGTCATGGGCAGCGACTGAGTATATCGGGTAAAATCCATGGTCGCGCGAAGGTGGCGGAATTGGTAGACGCACTGGATTTAGGTTCCAGCGCCGCGAGGCGTAAGGGTTCGAGTCCCTTCCTTCGCACCAGACGACTTGACCACCGAACTTGCAGCATTCACTCCAGCTTTCAGGAACTTCTCATGCAGACTCAGGAAAACACGGGCGCCAGCGCCCTGGAACGCCGTATCGACATGGCCATTGCCAAGGCCGAAATCGACAAGGAAGTCGAGCAGCGCCTGCGCCGCATCTCGAAGACCGTGAAGATGGCCGGTTTCCGTCCCGGCAAGGTGCCGATGAACATGGTCCAGCAACAGTACGGCCCGCAGGCTCATTCCGAGGCCCTGGGCGCTGCGGTCGAGAAGGCCTTTGGCGAACAGGTGCGCACGCAGAATCTGCGCGTGGCCGGTTATCCGCGCATCGAGCCCAAGGCGGCAGCCAGCGATGCCCAGATGGAATTCACTGCGGTTTTCGAGGTGTATCCCGAGATTGCGCTTGGTGACGTCTCCGGCTCCACGGTCGAGCGTGCGACGCTGGCGGTGAGCGACGCCGAAGTCGACAAGACCATCGAGGTGCTGCGCAAGCAGCGCACCACCTACATTGCCACCGGCCACCCGGCGGCAAAGGACGACCGCCTGACCATAGACTTCACCGGCCGCAAGAACGGCGAGGAGTTCGCCGGCGGCAAGGCGGTCGATTTTCCGGTGATGCTCGGCGCCGGCATGATGCTGCCCGACTTCGAAAATGCGCTGGAAGGCATGAGCGAAGGCCAGAGCAAGACCTTCGACGTCACTTTCCCGGACGACTATCACGCCACGGACCTGGCCGGCCAGAAGGTCCAGTTCGATGCGACCTGCAAGAAGGTGGAAGGCGCCCAGCTGCCCGAACTGGATGCCGATTTCGCCCGCGCGCTGGGCGTCAAGGATGGTGACCTGGTCAAAATGCGCGACGAGGTGAAGGCGAATCTCGAGCGCGAAGTCAAGAAGCGCCTGCAAGCCAGGATCAAGAACCAGGTGATGGACGCGCTGCTGTCGGTGAATAACATCGACGTGCCAAAGGCCCTGGTCGATATGGAAGCCCAGCAGATGGCCGAGAATGCGCTGAAGGACATGCAGTCGCGCGGCATGGATGCCAAGAACATGCCAGTCGATGCCTCCTGGTTCACCGATCAGGCGGTGCGTCGGGTCAAGCTCGGCCTGGTGCTGGCCGAACTGGTCAAGGTCAAGGACTTGCACGCGAAGCCCGAACAGGTGCGCGCCATCGTCGAAGACTACGCCCAGACCTTCGAGGATCCGAAGGAAGTCGTGCGCTGGTATTACAGCCAGCCGCAGCGGCTCGCCGAGGCTGAAGCGCTGGCGATCGAGAACAACGTGGTCGACTGGATGCTGGCCAACGCCAAGGCGGTCGACAAGGCCGTGTCCTTTGACGAACTGATGGGGAATGCGGCATGATGCGTTCGAGCATCGCCGGAGACTTCAATCAGGAAATGAACAAGACCTTCGAGCCGCAAGACATCGGCCTGGTTCCGATGGTCGTCGAGACCAGCGGACGGGGCGAGCGCGCCTACGATATCTACTCGCGACTGCTGAAGGAGCGGGTGGTATTCCTGGTCGGCCCGGTTAACGACATGACCGCCAACCTGGTGGTGGCGCAGATGCTGTTCCTCGAGTCGGAAAACCCCGACAAGGACATTCACCTCTACATCAACTCACCCGGCGGCGCGGTGACGGCCGGCATGGCGATCTACGACACCATGCAGTTCATCAAGCCGGACGTGTCGACACTCTGCATCGGGCAGGCTGCCTCGATGGGCGCGTTTCTGCTCGCCGCCGGTGCCAAGGACAAGCGCTTTTGCCTGCCGAACTCGCGGGTGATGATTCACCAGCCGTTGGGCGGTTTCCAGGGCCAGGCCTCGGACATCGAGATTCACGCCAAGGAGATCCTGTTCCTGAAGCAGCGGCTGAACGAGATGCTGGCGAAACATACCGGCCAGCCCGTGGAGCGCATCGAACGTGATACCGACCGCGACAACTTCCTGTCCGCCGAGGCGGCCGTCGGGTACGGTCTGGTGGACAAGGTGCTGAACAAGCGCGGCGAGGCCTGAGCGGCGAACGCGGAATTATTGGGGAACGGCGATGGCTGAGAAAAAGACGTCCGACAAGCTGCTGTACTGCTCCTTCTGCGGCAAGAGCCAGCATGAGGTGAAGAAGCTGATCGCCGGACCGTCGGTGTTCATCTGCGACGAGTGCATCGAACTCTGCAACGACATCATTCGCGACGAGGCGGCTGTCGATACCGAAGGCAAGCCCGCGCGCGACCTGCCGACGCCGCCTGAAATCCGCGGACTGCTGGACCAGTACGTGATCGGCCAGGAGCAGGCCAAGAAGATCCTCGCCGTCGCGGTCTACAACCATTACAAGCGCCTGCGCCATCAGCAGAAAGGTTCGGACGAGGTCGAACTGGCGAAGAGCAACATCCTGCTCATCGGCCCGACCGGTTCGGGCAAGACCTTGCTGGCGCAAACGCTGGCGCGGATGCTCAATGTCCCGTTCGTGATGGCCGACGCGACGACGCTGACCGAAGCCGGCTATGTCGGCGAGGACGTCGAGAACATCATCCAGAAACTGCTACAGAAGTGCGACTACGAAGTCGAGAAGGCACAGCAGGGCATTGTCTATATTGACGAGATCGACAAGATATCGCGCAAGTCGGACAATCCGTCGATCACCCGCGATGTGTCAGGCGAGGGCGTGCAGCAGGCCTTGCTGAAGCTGATCGAAGGCACGATCGCCAGCGTACCGCCGCAGGGCGGCCGCAAGCATCCGAACCAGGACTTCGTCCAGATCGACACTACGAATATCCTTTTCATTTGCGGTGGTGCTTTCGACGGTCTGGAAAAGGTGATCCGCAACCGTTCGGAGCGGGGTGGCATCGGCTTCGGCGCCGAGGTCAAGGGCAAGGACGAGAAAAAGGCCGTCGGCGAGGTGCTGCGTTCCGTCGAGCCGGAGGATCTCATCAAGTACGGCCTGATCCCCGAACTGATCGGCCGCTTGCCGGTTGTCGCAACCCTCGAGGAACTCAATGAGGAAGCATTGGTGACAATCCTGGTCGAACCCAGGAATGCCCTCACCAAGCAGTACCAGAAACTCTTCGCCATGGAGGGGGTCGAACTGGAAGTTCGGCCAGCTGCCCTCCAGGCGATCGCTCGCAAGGCCTTGAAACGCAAGACCGGCGCCCGCGGCCTGCGTTCGATACTCGAAGGCGCGCTGTTGGACACCATGTACGAACTGCCGGGGTTGGAAAACGTCGCGAAGGCCGTGGTGGACGAGGCGATGATCGAGCACGGCGGCCAGCCGTTGCTGATCTACGCCGATCAGCCGAAGGTTTCCGGCTCGAACTGACCCGACCTCGTCGGCGTGGCGGCGGAGGCTTGAATTGGGCCTCGGCTGCCCCCATGTCTCGACGGCAGCCCAACATAAAAGGATGAGCCCATGCTAGGCGAACTCGATACCCCTACCGACAAACTCCAACTGCCGCTGTTGCCCCTGCGCGACGTGGTGGTTTTCCCGCACATGGTGATTCCACTGTTCGTGGGGCGTCCGAAGTCCATCAAGGCGCTGGAGACGGCCATGGAGGCCGGCAAGGGCATCCTGCTGGTAGCGCAAAAGTCCGCTGCCAAGGACGAGCCGGAGGCGGAAGATCTCTATCCGATCGGCTGTGTCGCCAACATCCTGCAAATGCTGAAGTTGCCGGACGGCACCGTCAAGGTGCTGGTGGAAGGTTCGCAGCGTGCACGGATCGAACGTGTCGAGGATCAGAAGGCGCTGTTCGTCGCCGACGTTACACCGCTGGCGGCGGATGAGGGTCCCGACCATGAGGTCGAGGCCATGCGCCGCGCCATCCTGGCGCAGTTCGATCAATACGTGAAGCTGAACAAGAAGATCCCGCCGGAGATTCTCACTTCGCTGGCGGGCATCGAGGAGCCGGGCCGGCTGGCCGACACCATCGCCGCCCACCTGCCGATGAAGCTGGAGCTCAAACAGGAAATCCTCGAATTGTTCGACGTCGGTGAGCGGCTGGAGAAGCTGCTGTCGCAACTCGAAACCGAACTGGACATCCTCCAGGTCGAGAAGCGCATCCGCGGCCGCGTCAAGCGCCAGATGGAGAAGAGCCAGCGCGAGTATTACCTGAACGAACAGGTCAAGGCCATCCAGAAGGAGCTCGGTGAAGGCGAAGAGGGTGCCGATCTGGAAGAGATGGAAAAGAAGATCCGGGACGCCGGCATGAGCAAGGAGGCGCTGGCCAAGGCCAACGCGGAATTCAAGAAGCTCAAGCTGATGTCGCCGATGTCGGCCGAGGCCACGGTAGTGCGCAACTACGTCGATACCCTGGTCGGGTTGCCGTGGAAGAAGAAGTCGCGCGTGTCCAAGGATCTTTCCGCTGCCGAGAAGATTCTCGACAAGGATCACTATGGTCTTGAGCGGGTCAAGGAGCGTATCGTCGAATATCTTGCCGTGCAGCAGCGCGTCGAGAAGCTCAAGGCGCCGATTCTGTGTCTGGTCGGCCCCCCGGGGGTCGGCAAGACTTCACTCGGCCAGTCGATCGCCAAGTCGACCAATCGCAAGTTCGTGCGCATGGCGCTGGGCGGCGTGCGCGACGAGGCCGAGATTCGCGGTCACCGCCGGACTTATATCGGCTCGATGCCAGGCAAGATCCTGCAAAACATGAGCAAGGTCGGGGTCAAGAATCCCCTGTTCCTGCTCGACGAGGTCGACAAGCTGGGCATGGACTTCCGCGGCGATCCGTCTTCGGCGCTGCTGGAAGTGCTCGATCCCGAGCAGAACCATACCTTCCAGGACCACTACATCGAGGTCGATTTCGACCTGTCCGACGTGATGTTCGTGGCCACCGCGAACACCCTGAACATTCCCGCGGCGCTGCTCGACCGGATGGAGGTGATCCGCCTGTCCGGTTACACGGAAGACGAGAAGGTCAATATCGCCACGCGCTACCTGCTGCCGAAGCAACTGAAGAACAACGGCGTCAAGCGCGAGGAACTGACCGTTACCGAGGATGCACTACGCGACATCGTGCGCTACTACACGCGCGAAGCCGGCGTGCGTGCAATGGAACGCGAGATTTCCAAGATCTGTCGCAAGGTGGTCAAGGCGCTGGTGCTGCGGAAGCGCAAGAACAAGATCGTCGTCAACGCCAAGAACCTCGACAAGTTCCTCGGCGTGCGCCGCTACACGTTCGGCATGGCCGAGAAGGAAAATCAGGTCGGCCAGGTGACCGGGCTCGCGTGGACCGAGGTGGGCGGCGAACTGCTGACCATCGAATCCGTCGCCGTGCCGGGCAAGGGCAAGACGCTGACCACGGGCAAACTGGGTGAGGTGATGCAGGAGTCGATCCAGGCCGCCCTGACGGTCGTGCGTCGGCGCAGCAAGTCGCTTGGCATTCCCGAAGACTTCTACCAGAAGAACGACATCCACATCCACCTGCCCGAAGGGGCTACGCCCAAGGACGGACCGTCGGCCGGCATCGGTATGACGACGGCGTTGGTGTCGGCCCTGACCGGCATTCCGGTACGCGCCGACGTCGCCATGACCGGAGAGATCACGCTGCGCGGCGAGGTGTTGCCGATCGGTGGTCTCAAGGAAAAGCTCCTGGCCGCGGTGCGCGGCGGTATCCGGCTGGCGCTGATTCCGGAAGAGAACGTCAAGGATCTCACCGAGATGCCCGACACCATCAAGAGCAAGATCGAGATCCGTCCGGTCAAGTGGATCGATCAGGTGCTTGAACTTGCGCTGGAGCGGATGCCCGAGCCCCTGCCCGAGGCGAAGCCGGCCGAAGTAGTTCCCGCTGCGGTCGCGGAAACCACCGACGCGGCGGGGGTCGTTACGCACTGAATTGGCGTTGACCCTGCCCGAGGGCGTCGGTAGAATCCGCGCCTCTCGGGGTGTAGCGCAGCCCGGTAGCGCGCCTGCTTTGGGAGCAGGATGTCGGAGGTTCGAATCCTCTCACCCCGACCAGGAAACGCGATGCCCCGAAGTTCGCACGGAGAACCGCCCGTAGCTCAACCGGATAGAGCACCGGCCTTCTAAGCCGGGGGTTGTGAGTTCGAGTCTCGCCGGGCGGGCCAGGATTTTGGTTTCAAAGGTGGTGGCTGTAGCTCAGTTGGTAGAGTCCTGGATTGTG
>JAEHDA010000026.1 GCA_016880655.1 Rhodocyclaceae bacterium | reverse complement strand
ATGTGATCAGTGCTGGCAAGCAGGCCGCGCAGAACGAAAAGAATCTCGTTCCTGGTGCGCAACAGATATTGCGTGTAGTCGGAAGGCTCGAGCAGCGGATGGGCGACAGGCTTTGCATTGGCCTGGCTGGCGGCATTTTGAACTGGTGAGCTCATGGCCGGCGGATTCTATCTGGATTGCGGAAGTTCCGGCGAGCGTCGCCCGTCCGGGGTCAGCTCGTCGGGTTGTTTTCTTCAACCCGGTAGAGCCAGGCGAGGAGCTCCGCTACGGCAAGGTAGAGTTGCGGCGGGATATGGTCGTCCAGATCGACTTGCATCAACAGGGCAACCATTTCAGGCGACTCGTGGACATAGATTTCGTGGTCGCGAGCCAAGGCAATGATGGTTTCCGCAATCAGGCCCCGCCCTTTGGCGACAATGCGCGGCGCGGCGTCGCCGGGTGCATAGGCTAGCGCGACTGCCAGACTTCGCTCGTCGACCTGGCTCGGCGGTTCGTCAGCTTTCATGGCGGATCTCGAGCGATTGCACGGTCAGACCTTCGCTGGTCAGGGTTCCCGTCAAGTTCGCGGCCTGCCGGCGCAGATCGTTGGCCGCATCGGCGTCAGCGGCCGCCAGACGTATGCGCAGGCGGCCACCGGAGAGTTGCAGAACCGCGTCGACCGTTCCCAGTCGCGGCATGGTCAACCGCAAGGATGTACTCCAGCGGGGTGCGTCACCGGATTCGGCAGAGTCGGGGTTGCGGCCTTCGATCTCTTCACGTTCGATCGCCCAGTCCACCGATTGCCCGGGCCAGACCTCACCATGCCAGGCAAGCCGCTGGGTGGCCACCGCATCGAGCTGTTGCTGCACGATCGAGCGAATGCTGTCGGGGACGCCTGGCGCGGCCGCGGGCTGGGCCGCGGCTTGAGAGCGGACATCGGGTCCGGTCGACATGTCGGACAGCCGGAGCGTCATTTCTGAACGGACGCCGGCCCCAGGTTCAGTGCGAGACGTCTCCGGCCCAACTGCATGAGCAGGTCCGGGCGTGACCGGCATTTGTCCCTGCGGTTCCGCGCGCAGGGATGCCAATGCGCGCTGGCCGGCCACCCATTGCGCCTGGTGTGCCTCGTAGAACAAACCGCTTTCGCTGACTGCTTTCTGAAGGGCCGACGCCAGCTGGCTGCCGGTCACCGGAGGCTGCGCGAGAACCGGCTGGCCGCGACTGAGCGCTGCGGGCGGTGGCGATTCTCCCTCGGCAGGGAGCAGCTGGCCGATCAGGCGTCCCGCATCGGAGATCCGGGCGTATTGGTAGGGACGCGCGTCAGCTTGTCCGGGCGCCAGCTGGCCTTCGGCCCGCCTCGCGATCAACATTCGGGGCGTGCGGTCGACGACCGTCAGTTCAAGCAGGTCGCCTGCATTCGCGCCCTCGGGAAGCTGTAACGTCAACTGCCTGCCGGCGATCAGGGCCTTGTAGGTGTTGTCGGGCAGGACTTCCTGAATGCGGGCGGTGAAGCTCTGGCCTGGCTGGAATTCCGGCAGATCACCTGGAACGCCACGTACCGGGGCGAGGGCCTGTAGTTGTCCCGGGTCTGTCTGGGTCCGCATGCGGACGCCGGCATCGGGTGGGATTACAGCCATGGCAGAGCCAGACTACTGGAAGCGTCTGTATGAGGATCGGCAGCCACCGCCGGCCACCAGGGAGTCAGGAGGAGGGCGCGCCGTAGGCGCTTCCTGCCTGTTTGCGCCTGGCATTGCCGCCCAGGAACTGCCGGACCTTTTCCATCCACGGTTCCGTGTGGCGACGAATTTCGGCATCGTTGTCGAGGATGCGCTGGATCAGCGCATGCTTCATGTCGATCTCGCGTGGCGTGAGGCGGCTGTTGTCGTCGTCCAGCGCCAGGGATCGGCGTAGTGCCACGACTGACTTTTCGAGCCGGATCAGATTGTCCCAGTCGCTCGTCTGCGCCGCCTCGACCATGCTGGCCGAGAGGGCGGTCATTTCTTCGTAGATCTCGATCTGGGAAGGCATCCACGGCATGTTAACGCTCAGGCGGCGACAGCGTTTGCGGAAAGAACGGCCGGATCGCCGGCTATTTCCTTATAGGCCACGACCCTGGCAATGCACCTGCTGGCCGATGGCTCGAAATGCGGGTCAAAGACCATATTCCTTCAGCAAACGCAGTTCCTGAATGCTGCTTTGCATGCTGAGCTGGAACTGGCCCATCCACGCCTCGACGGCAGTGCGGACCTCGGCATCGCAGGCAAGGATTCCCGCAATCAGTTCCTCTTTGCGCCGGCGCGTGGCGTCGTCGAGTCTGGTTCCGGCATCGAGCGGTTTCAGGTCGGCGACCAGTCGGCTGCGTTCCCGTTCGATCTCGACCAGCGGGTCCCATTCACCGCGCAGGGCCGCGCCGCGCATTTGTTCGCTCAGCGCGGAAAGCGATTCGTAATGGGCGATGACCTTGGATGCGCTCATGGCTGATTGCATGCGTGGAGGTTCGCAGTGCGCCTGTGGGCCCGATGGTTCAGGCGGCCGCCGCGTGAACGACTTGCGGGCGGATGCTATTCCACGCGTCCTGTAGTTCCGACAGCAATCCTGCCACCTCGTCCAGCATTGCCGTGTCGCTCTGTAGGTTGGCTTCCACCAAACGCTTGACCATGTAGCCGTACAACGCGGACAGGTTCTGGGCAATTTCGCCCCCCACTCTCATGTCCAGGCTCGCCTGTAGACCTTCGCCGATGATGGCGATGGCCTTGGAGATCGACTTGCCCTTGATCTCGATACTCTTGTTCTGCATGCCGTTCTTCGCGTCGGCGATCGCGACAAGGGCTCCCTGGAACAGCATCGAGACCAGCTGGTGCGGGTCGGCGCCCATGACGCTGGTTTCCAGTCCGACGTTCCTGTAAGCGTTGATTCCGACGGAGGTATTCATCACTTTTCCTTCGCTTAGCCGAACTGGGATGTCAGGTAGTTGCTGGTGTCGTTCATGCTGCTCAGCAGCATGTTGAGGTTGCTGTAAGTCGTCGTATAACGCCTCTTCAGCTCGACCATCTGTAGTTCGAGACGCTCGATCTGGTCGTTGTAGCGATCGATCGAGCTGTTCATGTTCTGCGTGCGTTCGTAGATGAGACCGCCCGTCTGGGTTGCCGAGGTTGCCCAGTCATCCAGCCGGGTTGCAAAGCCCGTGGCGCCGTTGAAAAGATTCACGACATCATCGAAATCATTGGCCAGTGCGGTGCTCAGCTTGCTGGTGTCGAGCTTGATCGTGCCGCCGACTTGGGTGGTGATGCCGACTTCGGCCAGATAGCTCAACGTGCCGCCGCTCGCCGGCGTCAAAAAAATGCTGCGCAGTTGGTCGAGCATCTGGCGGGCCGTGCCATCGCCCGCCAGGACTCCGGCCTTCTTGGTGTCGGTACCGTAGGCGGTGAGGGTCTTCAGTTGGGTCGCCAGGGCGTTATAGCTCTCGACGAATTTGGCAGCGGCCGCCTCGATGGCGTCGGTGTCGCGTGCGACAGTCAAGGTCGTGGCGGTCGTGGTTTCAGTCTTGAGCGTCAGGGTCACGCCCTGGATGGCGTCGGTGACCGTGTTCGTTGCGCTGGAGATCGCGATGCCGTTGACCGTGAAGCTGGCATCCTGTGCCGCCACGGATTGGGACATGGCCGGCGATGCCGGGTTGGGTGTGGCGGAGCTGAAAGCCAGCAAACCCGATACGGCGCTATCCCCGGAAACGGTAATGCTGGTAACGCCGTTACTGGCGCCTGGTTCGTCGGCGGTCAGGACGAGACGGTAGGGTGCCGTCGAACTCCCATCGTTGATGATCGAGGCTGTTACGCCGATGTCGGCCGCGTTAATGGCGGCGCGAATATCCTGAAGCGTCGCTCCCGCCGGTATCGTCACATCCATGGGGTTGCCCCCGATGGTGAACGTGACGGTCGAGGCGATACTCGGGATCGATACGGTTTGCGAAGCCTGCCCGCCGGCTACCAGATTCTGGGCCTGGGCCAGTCGGGTGATGTTCAGTGAATAGGTGCCAGCGGCAGCCGAACTCGTTGAAGTGGCAGAAAAAACGCTGGAGTCGGTGGGCGTGACGCCATAGCCTGCCAGGCTGTCCTGCAAGCCCTTAAGGGCGGTTTGCAAGGTCGACACCAAGCCGCTGAGCGTGCCGAACGAGGAAATCTTGCTCTGGTAGTCGGTGACCTTGGCGTTGAGCTTGTCGATCGGCTTGCGCTCGATCGTCATCAACTGGGAAACCAGCGACGGAACATCGAGGATCGATGCGGTGACAGCCATGCCTGATCTCCTGAACTATGCTTCCTGCCGCAACAATAAACCTTTCTGGAACTCACCGATGGATTCGGCGATCGCCAGTGTGGTATCCGACGGAATCTGCCGGATCAGTTCGCCGGAGTCCTTGTCCACGACCTTGACCACGGTCGACTTGGTGTTTTGGTCGACAGTGAACTCGAGCGACGTGCTGCTCGAAAGTTTCCGGTTGATGGTCTGCACCGCCTGTTGCACCTGCTGGGATGTCGGTTCCGGCTTACGTTCGGCTTGTACTTGAGGCGGGGGCTTGGGTGCGGTGTTGTCCGCGCGCAACTCCGGCTGCGGAGCAGGACCGAGACCGATCGTATTCTGGATGTCCATGTTCGTATCTCTTTCAGTCCGAAGTACCCGGCCGATGCTCCGGCCGGGCGCTTGTGGTATCTACCGTCGGCTTAACGCAGGAGCGACAGCACCATGCTCGGGTTCTGGTTCGACTGCGCCAGGGACGCGATACCCGCTTGCTGCAGGATCTGGTTCTTGGTCATGTTGGTGGTTTCGATTGCGTAGTCGGTATCCATCACGCGGCTGTAGGCGGCCGACAGGTTGACCGACTCGGTCTGCAGGGTGTTGGCGGCAGACTGGAGAACCGCCATGTCGGCACCGAATTCCGCACGGTTGGCAACGATCGCGTCGATTTCGGTCGTGAAGGCGGCCAGGTTGGCGAAGGCGGTTGCAGCGGTGAATGCAGTGCCGTAGGGCGACGTCGAGGTGCCAGCACCGTCAACAACCACCGCCACGCTCGCCGTTACCAAACCGTCGATACGGCCGTTTTCCGCGATCAGGCCAACCGCTTCCTGATTGGTGACGGCGCCGGTCTGAACGAAGATCTCCTTCAGACGCAGGGTATTTTCCAGGATCTGGCCCAGATAACCGTCGGCGGTCTGCGCCAGCGAGATGGCGTCGTTGACGTTGCGCAGGTTCATGTTGGCGCCGCGAATCTTGCTGTCGTAAGTAGCCGCGGTCGCCATGCCGGTTGCGTCGTCCTTGGCGCTGTTGATGCGCAGGCCGGAAGACAGGCGCTGTTGGGCGGTCGCGAGGGCGTTGGCGGACTTGTTCAGGGCGGCGCCAGCGAAGAGCGAAGCAACGTTGGTGTTGATTACTTGTGCCATTTTGTTACTCCTATCAGAGGGTTAGCCTTGGCGGCCGGTCGGGATTACCGAGGCCAACCTTGGTGTTCGAGGCGGAATGTTCCGCGCACAATGCCTTTATCGGGCCCCCGAAACGAAACTTTAGGAAATCACCGGCACCCGCGGTCAGGCGGCCACTACCCGGTTCTTGCCTTCCCGCTTGGCCAGGTACATGGCCTGGTCGGCCCGCTTGAGCGCCGCGGGCGGCTGCTCCTCGGCGCCGAGTTCGGCGACGCCGCAACTGAAGGTGATCAGGAGCTTCTCGTTCCGGTGCATGAAGAACTTGCGTGTCAGTTCGCGCTGGACGCGCACCATGGCGTTGACCGCGTCGTCCAGTGCGGTGTCGGTGAGGATGATGACAAACTCTTCGCCGCCGTAGCGGGCCAGGGTGTCCTGCGGGCGCAATGTTTCGCGCACGACCTGGGCGAGGTGCACCAGCGCCTGGTCGCCCACGTCGTGGCCGAACGAATCGTTGATCTTCTTGAAGTTGTCGATGTCGAGCATGGCCACGCACATCGCGGCGTTGCGCCGGCGCGCCCGGCCGACTTCGCGCTCGATGGCCTCGTCCATGCCCTTGCGGTTGAGTGCGCCGGTCAGTGTGTCGTGGCGGACCATCTCGCTGGTCTGCGCCAGTTCGTCCTGGAGGCGCGCGACTTCCTGTTCGGCCTCCTGCACGCGCGCGCGCATTTCCAGCAATTCGTCGCGCGAACGCTGGGCCGCCAGCTGGACGGTACGGGTTTCCTGCATCACCACATCCAGTACGTCGGACAGTTCGGTGATGTCGTTGGCCTTGGTGATCTTGTCGGCACAGACCCCGATCCGCTCGTGGTACTCGCCGGTGGTGGAGGCGAAGTCCGCCAGCCGGTCAACGAAACTCGCCAGCATCGCCTTGAGCCGATCCTGCGCGTCGGTCAGACCTTTCTTGAGCGTGCTCTGCTTGTAGATCAGGTCCTTGAGGCGACGCTCGACGTCGTCGAGCTGCCGCAGGTTGAGCGGCTGCCCGACCAGATCGCGGACGACCGAAACCTGCCCCTGCATCCAGTGGTCGTCGATGACCAGTTCGTTGATGTTCTCGACGATCAGTTGCAGGAGGTGCAGCAGGGCGGAGCGAAGCTCGACCTGGTCTTCGGCGACGAATTGCAGGCGGTAGCTGAACTTCTTGAGACGGCCCGTGAAGGCGGCGATCTGTTCCGGCGTGCCGGCGCCGCGGATGTCGGCGGCGAGTCCGGTCGCTTCCTTGTTGAGATCCGGCGTGTCGATCAGCAGCACGCTCAGCGTGTTCTCCAGCAGTTGCGCCAGCAATTCCTGCAAGTCGGCGCTGATCGGCTTGCCGCTGCCCGGCACCGCAACCGTCGCCGCAGCCGCCTCGAGCAGGGCGCCTTCGGCGGCGACGCCTTGCGCCCAGTTCTTCGCCAGCGATTGCAGGCGGCCGAACAGGATGTCCGGCGTCCCCGATGCGGACAGTACATGCTCCAGGGTGTCGCGCTTCATGGCCGGCGTCGTCCCGGTGTGGCGGGCCTCGTACTGGCCAAGCAGGTCGCGAATCAGGCCACCCCAGTTGGGCGGCGTCACGGCGGTCTTGGCGAGCAGATCGGAAAGCACGGTCTTGATGCCGTCCCAGCTGCCCTCGCCGATGGCGGCGTCGAACTGGCGCGCGAAGCGCATCTGTTCCTGGGTGGCTCGCGGCAGGCCGCCGGCAATCCCTTTCAGCGCGCGCTCCGGAAAGCCCTCCAGCGCCACGGTGCCGGCGATTTCGTGGTAAAGCGTGCGGTAGTTGTCGGGCGTCGGCGGAATCCGCCGCAGGGCAAGCTGGCGCAGGGTTTCGCGGGCAATGTCGGAAGGCTGCTGGGTCTCGGCCATGGCGATCAGATCAGTCCGTGCTCAAGGCCGTAGCGGATCAGCTCGGCGGTGCTGGACAGGCCCAGCTTGGTCAGGATGCGGGCGCGGAAGGTGCTGATCGTCGCGACGGCGAGATTGAGCTCCTCGGCGATCTGGGTCAGCGTCTTGCCCGCTGCGATCAACTTCAGGACTTCGTATTCCCGGTCCGAAAGCAGCTCATGCGGCGGCTGCTCTGAGTCGTTGGCGATGGCGTCGGCGAGCTGCATGGCGACGGTCGGACTGACGTATTTCTTGCCGCGGGCCACCTGGCGGATTGCGGTGACCAGTTGTTCCGGCGCGCTCTGCTTGGTCAGATAGCCCGAGGCGCCGGCCTTGAGCGCGCGGATCGCGTACTGCTCTTCCGGATGCATCGAGAGCATCAGGACCGGCAGGCGCGGAAATTCCTTCTTCAGCTGCTTCAGGGTATCGATGCCGTTCCGGTTGGGCATCGAAACGTCGAGCAGGAAGACGTTCCATTCCTGCTGGCGCGCGAGTTGCAGCGCTTCGACGCCATCGTCGGCTTCGCCGGCGACGATCAGGTCGTCGGTCTCGGAAAGAATTTGCCGCAGCCCCTGGCGAACGATGGCGTGGTCGTCGGCGATCAGTACGTGAATCTTCTCGGTCATGGTCAAAATAGTTTGCGCTGCACGTCCTCTGCATCATCCACCGTGGCGGTCTCGGCACCCCGTCGTTCCGGCACCCGCAAACGGATCTGGGTACCGCCATGCTCGCCCGAGGCGATCGTGAATTCTCCCGCCAGACTGTGCACGCGCTCGCGAATGCCGCGCAGGCCGAAGGACTTGGGCTTCGCCATGTCGGCCTCGGAAATGCCCCGGCCGTTGTCCCGCAGTTCCAGCGCAATGCTACCTTTTTCCCGCTTCAGGCGCACGACGACCAGCGACGCATGGGCGTGCTTGGCTACGTTGGTGAGCGTTTCCTGCACGATGCGGAACAGCGCCAGCGAAGTGTCCGCATCGGGATCGAGGTCGTCGTCGCAATGCACGCGGCAGGTGATGTCGAAATGCTGCGAGAAGTCCTCGGCCAGCGACTCGATCGCCGCCGGCAGGCCGAACTCCTTGAGGATCCCCGGGCGCAGCTCCCGCGCGACCCGGCTGGCAGCACCCATCGCCTGATCGAGCAGGCTTTCGATCGCCCGGGCCTTGTCCCGCAGTACCGGCGTATCACCGGGCAGCTTGGCGGCGAGCAGCGTGGCCTCGATCTTGAGTCGCACCAGGAAACTGCCCAGTTCGTCGTGGATGTCGCGCGCGATCCGCTCGCGCTCCTGTTCGCGCGCGGCCTCAAGGTGGAAGGACAGCTCGGAAAGCTGTTCGCGCGAGGCGCGCAGGGCAGCCTCCGTTTCCTTGATCGCCGTGATGTTGGTGGCGATGCCCTGCCAGTTGACGATGCCGTGGTTGCCCGTTGCGGTGTCTTCGCCACGCTGGGGCGTCGAACGCAGATCGACCCATTTGCCGCCACGGCCACGGCCGCGCAGGCGGCCGGACCAGTCGAGCGGCGTGCCCGTCGCCGCCGACTGGGCCAGGGCTGCTTCCAGGGCGCGACGATCGTCCGCCTCGAAAGCCTCGAAGAATTTCTTCGGCGAAGCCAGCAATTCGTGCTGCTTGATGCCGAACAGGCGTTGGCTGCCCTCGCTGACATAGAGGAAGCGATAGCCGCCGTCCGAGCTGCGTTGCAGGTGGAAGACCATGCCGGGCAAGCTGCCGGCCAGGCCGCGGAAACGCAGGTCGCTGTCGTTGACCATGGCCAGGGTGGCCCGGTGGTCGGCGCGATAGCGGGCTTCGCGGACTTCGCGCTCTACGGCCGGCACCAGCCTGCCGATGCGATCCCGAAACACGACGTCGTGCGCGCCCGAGCGCATGGCGCGCGCGGCCGCCTTTTCGTCTGTAGGATCGGCGACGACGATGAAGGGCAGGTCGAGGTCGAGCCCGTGCAGCACCTTGAGCGCGCCGGCCGGCGTCAGGCCCGTCAGGTTGAACAGGTAGAGCGCGGCATCCCAGGGGCCTGCCCGCAGGGCGGTGCGCAGGCCGGTGGCATCGACGACGTGCCGGAAGCCGGCGCCGTCGAAGTGCGCGACAACCTGCGCGGCCTCGTCGGCATCGGCGGCGAGGATCAGCAGGTTCAGCGCGACATCTTGGTCTGGCGGCCGGGCGGTCATGGGCAGCGGAGAAATGCGATGCGGCGATTGTACCGGGCGCATCGCGCCCGGCCCGGTTGTCGGTCAGCCAACCAGTTCCGCCGTGTGGCGGGCGATCATCCATTCCTCGTTGGTCGGCAGCACCAGCACGTCCACGGAAAAGTCAGCCGCGGTGATACGCCGGGCATGGGCCGCGTTGGCGGTCTCGTCGAGCGCGATGCCCAGCCAGCCGAGCGCCCGGCACACCTGCGCGCGCACCGGAGCTGCGTGCTCGCCGATGCCACCCGTAAACACCAGTGCATCCAGCCCGCCCAGCGCCGCCGCCAGCGAGCCGATTTCGCGCACGATCCGGTAGCAGAACAGATCCACCGCCTCGCGCGCCTCGCGTTTGTCCGAGGCGAGCAGCTCGCGCATGTCCTGCGAAATGCCGGAAACGCCGAGCAGCCCGGACTCCTTGTAGAGCAGCTTTTCCAGCGCCCTGGCGTCCATGCCCCGGTAGTCCATCAGGTAGAGCAGCACGCCGGGGTCGAGGCTGCCGCAGCGCGTGCCCATCATCAGGCCCTCGACGGCGGTGAAACCCATGGTCGTCGCCACGCTGCGCCGCCGGTTCATGGCGCACATCGAGGCGCCGTTGCCCAGGTGGGCAACGATGACCCGGCCGTCGGCACGCTCGCCGAGATGCTGCGGCAACACGTCGGCGATGTATTCGTAGGAAAGGCCGTGGAAGCCGTAGCGGCGCACGCCCTGGTCGGAAATCGCTCGCGGCAGGGCGAAGCGCTGGGCAACTTCCGGCTGGCTGCGATGGAAAGCGGTGTCGAAACAGGCCACCTGTGGCACGCCGGGCAGGGCGGCGGTCATCGCCTCGATGCCGGCGATGTTGTGCGGCTGGTGCAGCGGCGCCAGCGGAATGAAGCCGCGCAGCACCGCCACGGCCGGAGCGTCGATCAGCAGCGGGCGCGAAAACCTTTCCGCGCCGTGCACGACGCGATGGCCGACGCCGACGATCGTCCGGTTGCCGTCGTGGCGGCGCAGCCAGTCGACCAGAAAGGCGAGCGCGGCGCGATGCGGGCCGTCGCC
This sequence comes from Rhodocyclaceae bacterium, assembly GCA_016880655.1. Lineage (GTDB taxonomy): Bacteria > Pseudomonadota > Gammaproteobacteria > Burkholderiales > Rhodocyclaceae > Fen-999. Next base: position 9,032 of record JAEHDA010000026.1, on the reverse strand, counting down.
GGTCAGCGGCAGGTCGCAGTCGTCGAGTACTTCACCGCTCGCGCCCTTCGCTTTGAGATGGGGACCTATTTCGCCACTGAGACCGATGCCGTCGATCTGGCCGACCACTTCCGGTTCGGCCGGAATGTCGTGACCATTGGCAAACAGGGCGAACTTGATCGAGGACGAGCCGGCATTGATGGTGAGGATTGCATCGGGCATCAGAGCTTCTTCCGTTCCGCGTGGGCCATGACGACGGCGATGGCCGTCGAGGCGGTGCGCGTTTCCGCCGAGTCGGCCCGCGAAGTCAGGACGATGGGGACGCGGGCGCCGAGCACGATCCCGGCCGACAGCGCATCGGCCAGGTATTCGAGCTGCTTGGCCAGCATGTTGCCGGACTCGATGTCGGGCACCAGCAGGATGTCGGCGCGGCCCGCAACGGCCGAGCGGATGCCCTTGGTGCGGGCCGCGAACTCCGAGATCGCGTTGTCGAAGGCCAGCGGGCCGTCGAGGATGCCGCCGCGAATCTGGCCGCGATCGGCCATCGTGCACAGCGCGGCGGCGTCGAGCGTCGCCTGCATGGCCGGATTGACCGTCTCCACGGCGGCGAGGATGGCCACCTTCGGCTCGGCGATGTGCAGCATCAGCGCCAGGTCGATGGCGTTCTGGACGATGTCGACCTTGTCCTCCAGCGTCGGCTGCACGTTCACCGCGGCGTCGGTGATCAGCAGCGGTCGCGGATAGGTCGGCACGTCCATCATGAACAGGTGGCTGATGCGCCGTTCGGTGCGCAAGCCGGTCGCCTTGTCGACCACCTCGGACATCAGCTCGTCGGTATGCAACGAACCCTTCATCAGCGCCGCCACCTCGCCTTCGCGGGCCAGCGCCACGGCCGATTCGGCGGCGGCATGACTGTGCGGCACATTGATGATGCGGCAACCGGCAAGGTCCAGTGTCAATCTTTCGGCCAGCGCGCGGATCCTGCTTTCCGGGCCGACCAGCGTCGGCTCGATCAGGCCGCGGTCGCGGGCGAGGATGGCGCCCTTGAGCGATTCGTCGTCGCAAGGGTGCACGATCGCCATCGCAATCGGCGCCAGGCCGCGGCTGATTTCGAGCACGTGCTCGTAGCGCGCCTTGCGCGTTGACGAAAGCCTGAACTCGGGCATGTCGGCCTTCGGCCTGCGGATCTTCCCGGTCGGCGCCAGAACTTCCGCCGCGCCCTGGATCACGGTCTCGCCGTCCTGGTTCGCGCACAGGCAGTCGAAGACGATGTGATGGCTATGGTCGAACTTGCGCTGGCAGGTGATCGTGACCGTGATGGTGTCGCCGACGCGCACCTGGCGCGCGAAATTGAGCGTCTGGCCGACATAGACGGTACCCGGGCCGGGAAACTGGGTGCCCAGCACGGTCGAGATCAGCGCCCCGCCCCACATGCCGTGCGCCACCACTTCTCGAAAGTCCGACGAACGGGCGTATTCCGGATCGACATGGGTCGGATTGAAGTCGCCGGACATGATGGCGAACATCTGGATGTCTTCCGGTCGCAGGGTGCGAACCAGGGTGGCGCTGTCGCCGACGGCGATTTCGTCGAAGGTGCGGTTCTCGATGTGTTCGATGACTTCCGTGCTGCCCATGCCCGATTCTCCTTGCAGTCCCGACACCATTGTGGCGTGAGAGATGATGCGGCGCAATGTCGCGCGGCAGATCGGCTGCTCAGGCGTCCTGCGGCTCGACGTGGGGCAGGCGGATCCGGAAGGTCGAGCCGACGTCGACCGTGCTGTCGACGGCGATCGTGCCGCCATGGCGATCGACGATGGTCTTGACGATCACCAGGCCGAGGCCGATGCCCGGCTGGGCCGCCTGGCCCGGCTTGGCGATGCGGCCGTAACGGGTGAACAGCTTGCCCGTGTCTTCGGGGGCGATGCCGCACCCCTGGTCGGCGATGTCGAGCTCCTGCCATTTCTCCGCATCGCGCAGCGTGATGTGGATGGCCGTCGACTCGGCGCTGAACTTGACGGCGTTGTCGAGCAGGTTGGTCAGGGCGCGGCCCAACTGGGCGCGGTCACCGCGCACCAGCGCGTCGCGGCTGCCTTCGTCCCGCAACTGGACACGGATGCGCTTGCGTTCCGCGGCCGGCCAGACTTCATCGGCGGCTTCCTGCGCCAGCGACGCGAGGTCGACTTCCTCGAACTTGCGGGCGTCGATCGCCTCGGCCTTCGCCAGGCGGAAGAAATCGTCGGCAAGGTTGAGGGCGCTCTGGGCGTAATGGCCCGCCCGCTGCAGGCGGCTGAAGTTGTCGGCGCCGGCCTGGCTGCTGGCCCCCTCGACCAGCGTGATGATCGAGGCCAGCGGGGACCGGATGTCGTGGGAGATGAAGCGGATGGTGTCGTCGCGCACCTTCCGGATGGCGCGCTGGCGATCGGTGGCAGCGCGAACGATGGCGATGCGGTTCTCCAGCGGATCGACGCTGCGTTCCGGCGCGGTTTCCGCGCTGGTGCCCGGATCGAGTTCGTGCAATTCCCGTAGTTCGGCGTCCATGAAGCGTTGTGCCGATTCAAGCCGGCGCCAGCTCCAGAGCGGATAGGCGAGCACGGCACCGAGCAGGATCGAGCTTGGCGGCAGCCAGTGATGTCCCATTTGCAGCAGCAGGATCGCGCCGACCATGGCGGTCAGGCCGACCGCGGCGGAAAGCAGCAGGCCGTCGCGCGGCGAGAGGAACAGCAGGCCGAGCATGAGCGCGACGAGCACCGCCGCCGTCACCGCAGTCACCTCGCCTGGTGTGAGCCAGTTGACCGTGGCGTCGGTGCGCAGGGCATCGAGCAGGGTGGCGTGTATTTCGATGCCGGGCATCGCCAGGCCGAGGCCCGACATCGGCGTCGGATACTGGTCGCCCAGTCCTGCCGCCGTCGCCCCGACCAGCACGTGCCTGCCGCGCAGCTGCTCGGCGCCGATCGCGCCGCCGAGCACGTCGACATACGAAACGGTCCGGTAGGTGCCGGGCGGCCCGGCGAATTGCGGATGCAGCCAGACATCGCGCCGCCAGCCACGATCGGTGGCATCGGCAGCCTGGCCGGCGTGTCGGTCGAACCGGCTCGGCGTGTCACCACGGCTGACTTTCAGTGTGGCCAGCGCGAACTGCGGGTGCAGCGGTTCGCTCGCGCCACCCCACATATAGACGCTGCGGGCGATGCCGTCGGCGTCGAGCTGGATCTCGATGTGACCGAGTTCGGCGGCGTGGCGGCGGAACAATTCGATCGGCCGCCCATCCGAGAGTATTCCGGGCGCCAGCGCCCGCGGCACCACCGGCAGCACCACGCGGCCATTGCGCCGGATCGCCTCGGCGAGCACGCGATCGCCCGCCGGATCGTTCGTGTCGGCTTCGCTCAGGATGAGGTCGAGGCCGACCGCCGCCGCGTCGGCCTGGGTCAGCTTCTCGATCAGCGTGGCGTGGACGGCGCGCCGCCACGGCCAGCGGCCGATCTGGCGCAGGCTCTCTTCGTCGATGGCGACGATCACGATGTCGTCCGGAACCGGTCGCGAATCGAGCGAAAGGCCGGTGTCGTAGAGGAGCTGGTCGGCCCGCCACAGCCAGCCCTGCCACGCGGACAGCCCGGCCAGCGCGACCAGGATGGCGGTCACCAGCGTCCATTCGCCCAGCGCGCGGCCACGCAGTCGCATCGCCTACAACGCCATGGGCAGCAGGATCAGCAGCGGCAGCCACCAGGGCGGCGGCAGGCTGGGCACCTCGACGATCTGCGGGTTGGTGAAGGGCCCGACGAAGCCGTCCGGGTCGGTGGCGCGCACCCGCATGTAGTACGTGCCGCCCTCGGGCCGGGCCATCGTCGTCGTCGGTTCCTTGAGTTGCTGCTCGACGATGAGGTCGGCGAATTTCGCATCGCGCGCGAGCTGGAACAGGAAGGTCTGCCCGGCTTCGCCGGGCCAGGCGAACGCCAGCCGACGATCGTCGATCTTCGGCGGCTCCGGGTTGGCCGGCAAGGCTCGCAGCAGGAAGCGCTGGGGGTCGCTCCACGGGCCGACATCGCCGTCGGCGCGGATGCTGCGCGCGCGCCAGTAGTAGTCGCCCGGCGGCAGCTTGCGGGCGGGCATGATGGTGGTGCCCTCGACGCCGTCGATATCGGCGATGGGCGTGGCGAACTTGTCATCGTTGGCGAGCTGGATCCGGTAGCGCGCGGCCTCCGGGTTGGTAGTCCATGCCATCGCCGCCGATTCGGCGCGCAGTTTCGAGTTCGCGAGCGGCGCGGTGGCGAAAGGCGGTTCCGGACGCGCCTTCAGCTTGAACTGGAAGTCGGCATCCCGTCCCTCCAAACCCTTGCTGTCGATGCCGCGCACGCGCAGCGTGTAGTTGCCGTCGGGCAGGCCGGCGAACTTCGCCTCCGGCTTGGCGGCCACGGTTTCCGCCAGCACCTGGCGCAGCTCGGCGTCGGCGCCGACCTGGAAGCGATAGGACTGCGCGCCTGCCAACGCGGGCATGGCGAAGCGGACGATGGTCCGTTCATGCAGCCCGGGCAGGCCGGCGAGGTCCGGCGCGGGCAGCAAGGCAGTCGGAGCGGAAACCTTGCCGCCGGGTTCGGCCACCACGCCGTAGCCTGCGGCCACCGCCGCGGTCTTGTCGGCGGCGCTACCCTGAACGCCGACCGCGCCGTCGGTCACCTCGGTGCGACTGGCGCCCGACGCTTCGTCCGCGCCGACGCGGAAGCGCGTGCCGCGCACGCCGATGGTGGCCGTCGGCGTGTTGATCATGTATTTCGGCCGTGGTGCCGCGGTCTTGGTGACCACCGACTCGACGCGTCCGGCATCCAGGCGCAGCCGTGTTTCCGGCAGCCCGGTGCCCCGGTAGCGCGAGAGTTCTTCCACCTTGATCCGGCTGTCCGGCTGAAGCACCAGGCGCGAGCCGTCAATCAGTTCGATGGTGGCGAAACTCTGCGCGCCGGTAACCAGCTGGGCATGGGGCGCGACGGTGTCGCCGACCTTCAGCGCGCCGCCGTCGCCGCGGACGTCGCCGCTGACCGCAGTCACCCTGGCCGATGCTGGTTCGCGGCGCATGAGGGCGACCGGAATCCGCAGCACCGTGCCGGGCAAGACCCGGAAAGGATCGGCGACCTTGTTGAGCGCTTGCAGCCTTCGCCAGTGCTGCGGGTTCAGCAGCATGTCGCGGCCAATGCCGATCAGGGTCTCGCCCCGGCGCACCGTGTGGCGGTATTCGACGTCGGCGCTGGCCGGCAGGGACACTAGTGCACAAGCCAGCGCGAGCGTGGCGAGCAGGTTGCGAATTCTGTTCATGATGTACTGTCGCCGATGCGTTCCAGTCGATAACCGTAGTTGTAGGCCGGCACCAGCCGGAAGCCGTTGGCGGGATGCAGGTCGAGCTTCTTGCGGACGCGGCTGATGTGGGTGTCCAGGGTGCGGGTCGGGATCGCGGCGGTCAGGCCCCAGATCGCTTCCAGCAAGTGGCCGCGCGACAACAGGCGGCCGAGGTTCTGGAACAGGAACAGGGCGAGGGCGAATTCCTTCTCGGTCAGCGCTTCGACCGGCACGCCGTTCCTCAGCACGCGCCTGTGTTCAAGATCGAGGCGGTAGGGCGGCAGGTCGACGACCTGCGGGCTGTCGTCGCGCAGACGGAACCTGCGCCATACGGCATCGAGGCGGGACAACAATTCCAGTCGTCGAATCGGTTTGATCATGTAATCGTCCGCCCCGGCGTCGAGGCCGGCGACGATGTCTTCCTCGGCGTCCCGACTGGTGACGAACAATACCGGCGCCGTGATGCCGCGCTCGCGCCGCAACCAGCGCAGTACCTCATGGCCGGTCTGGTCGGGCAGCATCCAGTCGATCAGGAAGGCGTCGAAGCTCTCCCGGCTCGCATGGCGAAGCAGGTCCTTGCCAAGCTTGAACACGTGGGTGTCGTGACCGGCCGCCGACAGCCAGGCCGCGAGGGTTTCGGCCTGCGCCGGATCATCTTCTAGAAGCGCTATTCTCACTGTGCTAATCTGCGGCAGGACAGCTGAATATGCTTCTGCCATTGACTATGGGAAAAGGTCGAAATACTGTCGTCAAAACGCATCAGTTGCCGATGGCAACGTGAATGTGAACTAATGTTACACCGTGGGCTTGCCCGATGTTTTCCCGACCTCAACCGAATAGGATGATCCAGTCGGGAATAGCTTAGCAATTCTCGTTTTTTTATAAGGAGAGTCAATAATGATGCCGAAGTCCATGAATATTCGGACAGTTGTTTCCGTCCTGGTCGGGTTGTCCGCCACCTCCGCGATCGCCCAAGTCGTCAATAACGATGCCTACCTGATCGATCAGCGCGGCGTCGTCGCCCGCAGCGGCTTCGGCCTGTGCTGGCGGACCGCCGAATGGACCCCGGCCAAGGCGATCGCCGAATGCGATGCCGATCTGGTCAAGCCGGCAGCGCCCGCCCCTGCTCCCGCGCCGGTCGCGGTTGTGGCTGCTCCGGCTCCCGCGCCCGCTCCGAAGCCCGCGCCCCTGCCCCCGCCCAAGTGCGACTTCAGCGACACCCTCGCGGCCGACGCCACCTTCGCCTTCGGCAAGTCCGACCTGACCGCTGGTGCCAGGAAGCAGCTCGACGCCGTTGCCGCGAAGGCCGCCGGTTGCGCTACCGTCTCGTCGGTGACCGTGACCGGCCATACCGATCGCATCGGCAGCGATGCCGCCAACCAGAAGCTGTCCGAACAGCGTGCCGGTGCGGTGAAGAGCTACCTGCAAGGCAAGGGCGTCAATGCGGCGAGCTTCAATGCCGTCGGTGCCGGCGAGTCCCAACCGCTGGCCGGCGTGACCTGCGCCGACAAGCTGCCGAAGGCCAAGCTGGCCGCCTGCCTGGCGCCGAACCGCCGCGTGGTCATCGACCTGCAAGGTACCGGCAAGTAAGCGGCAACGACTGACGGCGGCATCCTGCCGCCGCTCGTCAACGAAGGCCTCCGCGGAGATCCCGGTGGGGGCCTTCGTCTTTTCCGGTCAGCCAGCCGACGGCCCAGGCTAACGCCGCTTCGAGGTTTGCGGCGGCGTCGGCCGACAGCGCCTCGCCGAGTTCGAACGAGCGGCCGCCGATGGCCAGCAGCCAGCACGGCGGCGGCGCGGTCTTCTCGATGTCCGCGTAGGTCTGCATCACGCTTTGCGGCGAGATCGCGTGGGTCGTGAAGGTCGTGTCACGGTTGGCCTCGATGCGATTGATTGCGATGGCTTTGGTGTCGACGCTGGCGTCCACGAACAGCACGCGCTGTCGGTCGCGCAGATCGAGCGCATGCTCGACCTGGAGCTGGAAGTCGGTCAGGCATTCCACGTCGGGCAGTTGCATCGCCTCGATGCGCTCGACGAACAGCGGGCCGAGTGCGTCGTCACCCCGGCTGGGGTTGCCCCAGCCGAATACCAGGATCGGCGCGGTCAACTTCGTGCACAGACGCCGCGTGCGTCGCGCGTCATGCTGTCCATCGGCGTGCCGTCATGGCTGACTATTGCGACTTCCAGCGGCATTTGACCGAGCGCATGCGTGGCGCACGAAAGGCAGGGATCGAAGGCGCGGATGGCGACCTCGATGTGGTTGAGCAGTCCCTCCGTGACTTCGTGTCCATCGAGGTACTGGCGTGCCACCTGGCGGATCGCCTCGTTCATCGCCTGATTGTTGTGGGTCGTCGAGACGATCAGGTTGGCGCGGATCACTTCGTCGTTTTCGTTGACGCGGTAATGGTGGATCAGCGTGCCGCGCGGCGCCTCGATGACGCCGACGCCGCGTTCCTGGCGCTCCCCGAGTGGTGCCATGAGTTCGCTGCCGACGACGTCGTCGTCGTGAAGCAAGTCCTTGATGCTCTCCGCCGCGTGCAGCATCTCGATCATCCGCGCCCAGTGGTAGCCGAGCGTCGCGCCGGCGGCGCTGCCGCCGTCATAGGCGAGGAACTCCTGGCGCTCGCGGTCGGCCAGCGGCGTCGGGATGAAGTCGCAATTGGCGACGCGCGTCAGCGGGCCGACGCGGTACCAGCCATCCTCCGGGCCTTGGGCCTTGAAGAACGGAAACTTCATGTACGACCAGGGCTTCACTTCCTCGGCAATCACGTCCCAGTAGCGGCTGTAGTCGAAGTGGTCGAACAGCAGCTTGCCGCTGGCGTCGCGGGCGCGCAGCCCGCCGTGGTAGAGATCCATTGCGCCGTCGGCGCGCACCAGGCCCATCGACTGCGCGCTGAAGCGGCCGAAGGCGTTGTACTCGGCGAGATTCTTCTCGAACAGTGCGCGGATCATGTGTACCGCCTCGCGGCTCCACGCCACCATCTGGTAGATGTCCTTGCGGAGCGATTCCCGCTCTTCCGGCGAGAGTGACTTGTTGATTCCGCCGGGGATGGAGCCGGTGCCATGGACACGCTTGCCAGCGGTCATGCGGATCACTTCCTGGCCGTATTTCCGGAGCAGTACGCCCTTCTTGGCGGTTTCCGGATCGGCGGCGATGACGCCGACAATGTTGCGGTGGGCCGGGTCCGAGCCGAAGCCGAAAAGCAGGTCGGGCGATGAAAGATGGAAAAAGTGCAAGGCATGCGATTGCAGTATCTGCCCGTAGTGCATCAAGCGGCGCACTTTCTCGGCGGTCGGCGTGAGTTTGATGCCCAGCACCATGTCGAGCGCCTTCGAGGCGGCGAGGTGGTGCGAGACCGGGCAGATGCCGCACAGCCGCTGCACCATCACGGGCACTTCCCAGTAGGGGCGACCCTGGATGAAGCGCTCGAAGCCACGGAACTCGACGATGTGCAGGCGCACCTGGTGCACGCGGTTGTCGTCGTCGAGCAGGATGGTGACCTTGCCGTGGCCCTCGACCCGCGACACGGGTTCGATGGCGAGGCGCCTCAGCTGTTCCGGGTGGGCGGCAGTTTCGAGTTCGAAGTTCATGATCGTTCCAGACTCAGTCGTAGTGCAGCAGGCCGTGGCCCATCACGGGCGTGCGGCCGGCGATCAGGTCGGTAAGGAATTTCCAGATGGCGTCCGCGGGCGGCGGGCAGCCGGGCAGGAAGTAGTCGATCTTCACCACT
>JAEHDA010000191.1 GCA_016880655.1 Rhodocyclaceae bacterium | reverse complement strand
TGGACCAGGGAGGAATTCGAAATGAAGAAGCTCATGTTCGCTCTTGGCTTGCTCGCCGCCGGAGCCACCGCGCAGGCGGCCACACCAATCTTCTCGGACAGTTTCGACAGCAATGCCGCGGCCCTCAATGCCACACCGACCGGCTGGTCGATCGACAAGGGCACGGTCGACATCATCGGTGCCGGCACCCCTTGGGACTACATTCCCGGCAGCGGCCTGTTCATTGACCTGGACGGCAGCACCGGCAACGCCGGCATGTTGTTCAGGGACTTCGACCTGACCGCGGGGCTGCAATACACGCTGAACTTCGACCTGGCCGGCAACCACGTGAACAGCGCGCAAGAGAACGTGCAGGTGAAGTTCGGCAACGTCACCGAGGTGTTCAGCCTGCCCATGGCCGCCGGCTGGACGCCGTATTCGCTGGTGTTCACGCCCAACCAGACGAAGACCTACACCCTGAGCTTCTGGAACAACAACAGCAACGACAACGTCGGCATGCTGCTCGACAACGTGAATGTGACGGCGGTGCCGGAGCCGGAGACCTACGCGATGATGCTGGCGGGCCTGGGGCTGGTCGGCTTCATGGCGCGGCGGCGACGGAAGGCCTGAATAGAACCGGACTTTGGTTATGCCGGCGGTTGCGCCGCCGGCGTTCGATCGACACGACAGTGAATGGGAGGTTCCGATGAAAGCGAAGTCGTTGGCGGTTGCTGCCGCCATGCTGTTGAGCGGGCCGGCCCTGGCCGCAAGCCCGACATGGGTGGATTGGACCTCGACGACGGCGGGCACGCTGGGCTCGACGGCGGTGACGCTCAGCGGGCCGGTCATGTCGCTCGACAACGGAACCCAGTACTACGACAACGCCGTGGCGACGCCAGCGAATACCTACGCCGGGCTGAGCCCGTTCGACGTCATTCAGGTCTATGAGCTCGGCTCCCCGCTCGGCGCCCAGTTCACCCTGACGTTCGGCAGCGCCGTGGGCAGCCTTTATATGTCGCTGGTAAGCGTCGGCAACTGGAGTCAGCCGGTACGCTACCAGTTCAGCGACCCGTTCGAGGTCGTATCCAGCGGGCCGAACATCTGGGGTGCCGGGGCCTATGCGGTGAATGGCGACACGTTCACCGGCACCGAGTACAACGGCATCCTGCGCATTTCCGGGAACTTCGGGCCGAGCCATCCGCTGGTGTTCTCGGTGCTGGACGCGGAAGGCTGGCACGGCTTCAATGTGGCGGCGGTGCCGGAGCCGGAGACCTACGCGATGATGCTGGCGGGCCTGGGGCTGGTCGGCTTCATGGCGCGGCGGCGACGGAAGGCCTGAAATGGGCCGACAGGCAACACGAAACGGGGCGCGCTGCGCCCCGTTTTCTTTGGTGGCGGCGGGAGGTGGCGTATTACCACGGCTGACTTTTCTCGCTGCCGGCGGGCGGTTCCGCCCGCATGCATATGTCGTTGCGCATAGGCCTTCCGGTTTAGCTCGAACGGACTATTGCGGGCGGCCGGCCACGGCCGAAGAATGTTTTCGTCATACGACGTACCGGCACGGCGTTTACGCCGGCTCTTCACGGTTACAAGGAGGATGGACAATGACTCGCAAGACATGTCTGGCCGCTGCATGGATGGCGGCGCTGTTGTTCTTCGGTGTCGGCAGTGCGTCCGCCGTCACGGTTGCTCCCGGTGCGTCGGCCAGCCTCACGGGGACCACCGCGGCCGCGGAACCCAATCTCGCCGGCACGGTGCTGGAAGACGAGTTGATCAACTTCTCGCTGTTCGCGGCGCAAGGCTCCACCGGCCTGATCAGCGGCGTCGTGCAGCAGCGGGTGGTGCAGGAGACGACGACCGGCTTCCTGGATTTCTATTGGCGCATTACCGAGCTGACGGGCGGCTCGCTGGGTTATTTCCGCCTTGGCAATTTCAATAGCCCGGTGTTCGACGCCAACTACCGCACCGACGGCCTCGGCGATCTCGGGCCGTCGAGCATCCATCGTTTCAACGCGCCCTATACCCAGTACGTGAATTTCGGCTTTACGGACAATCTCGGCGCGTCGATGCTCGATCCGGGCGAGTCGTCGAAGTTCTTCTTCCTGCACACGACCGCGACGAGCTACGACAAGACGGCGCTCTTCGACGTGGCCAGTTTCGGCACGATGACGGCGTCGCAAACGTTCGCGGCATTCACCCCGGCGGTGCCGGAGCCGGAGACCTACGCGATGATGCTGGCGGGCCTGGGGCTGGTGGGCGCGATGGCGCGGCGGCGACGCAAGGTCTGAGTACAGGCCGATCGGCAATACGAGACGGGGCGCGCTGCGCCCCGTTTTCGTTGGTGGCGGTGGCAGGTGGCGTACCACCACGGCTGACCTTTCCGAGATTCAAGGGGCAAGGTTCAAGGGGGCAAGCATACACATAGATATTGACGTATGTTGGCCTGCCGTTATACTCTATGTGTATGCCGAAGACTGCCCGTGCCCTTTTGCAACTCCCGCCTGCCACTGCCGCCGCCCTCGAAAAACTTGGCGCGGACCTGGCGGTGGCCCGTTTGCGTCGCAAGGAGTCCTTGAAGACCTGGGCGAAGCGCATGGGGGTTTCGGTTCCTACGGTGCAGCGCCTCGAAGCCGGTGATCCCGCTGTTGGCATCGGCATCGTTGCGACCGCGCTGTGGCTCATCCAGCGGGACGGAGAGCTGAAGAACCTCGCGGCGCCCGAGCACGACCAGGGCGCTATCGAAATGGATGTCCGGGAGGCCCTTGAACTGGGCCGCAGCCGTGCCCGCGCCTCTGCCGAAGCGCGCGTGCGCAAGAGCCAGGCGAAGGGTTGAGATGCGTCTGGACGACCTGTATCTCTGGTACCTGGGCGACCCGGCCGCACCGCGCTACGTCGGCGCGCTGAAGCTGGTTGCCGCCGGCAAGGGCGTCTCCTTGCGCTACGGCGAAGCGTGGCTGGCCAGCGGGTTCGCGCTGAGCGAGGACCTGCCGCTCGTCGATATCGAGCACATGCCTCCCGGTCGTCTGGCGGCCGATGCGCAGCGCGCGGTTGGCGCGGTCGATGACGCGCGGCCGGATCGCTGGGGCGAAAAGGTCATCCGCTTCGTGGACAAACCCAGGCGCCTCTCCCTCATGGAGTACCTGTTCTACGCCGGCGACGACCGGTTCGGTGCGCTCGGCGTTTCGACGTCGTCGAGCACCTACAGCCCGCGCGCCGGCGGTCCGCTGCCGCGTCTCGAGGACGCGCAACGGCTCAGCGAGATTGCGGCGAAGATCGAGGCCTTGGAGCCCATCACCGCCGTGGAAGCGAAAATCATCGCCGGCGGCGGCAGCCCGCTCGGCGGGGCAAAGCCCAAGGCGCTGATCGACATCGACGGCGAGCAGTGGGCGATCAAGTTCTTCAACAACGAGCCCGTCGATACACCGCTCGTCGAGCACGCAACGATGACGCTGGCAGCGCGCGCGGGCATCACGGTGGCCCGGACACAGATCGTTCGCCTGGTCGGGGCGAATGCGATCGCCATTCGCCGCTTCGACCGCGAACGAGGCCGGCGCATCCACTGTATCTCGGCCGGCACCGCCATTCGGGCGGCCACTGCGGCGGGCGAAGAACCGGAGCTCGGATACCCCGAGCTGGCGAGGATTCTCCGCCGTGTCGGCATCACCCGGGACGACAACAACCTGCGCGACGCACGCGAACTATTCCGTCGCATGGTCTTCAACATCCTGGTCGACAACACCGACGACCACGAGAAGAACCACGCCTTGCTGGTCGTGAGCCCATTCGAGAATGGCCGCCTAAGACTGGCGCCGGCCTACGACGTCTTGCCGACCAACTCCGGACAGGGATACCAGGAGTTCATCTGTGGCGCTTTCGGTCGGGATTCGACGCTCGAAAACGCGATGTCGCAGTGCGAGGCATTTGGCCTGCTGCCGGCGGAAGCCGCGGCGGAAGTCGCCCGCGTCATCGATGTCGTACGCACCTGGAAAGAACACTTCGCGCAGGTCGGCGTGACGCAGCACGACATCAGGAGCCTGGCCGAGCGCATCGACGGCGCTGACCTGCTGGGCCAGCGCACCGGCTTCGACCAGGCCGGGTTCCAGTCTCCGCCGGCCAGGAGAAAGCGACCAGGCCCTTTCGGGCGCACGTAGCCGTGACCGGCACGACGTCGTAACCGGAGGCGTACCACCACGGCTGACCAGCCCGCAGGGCGCAGGACGTCACGAAGTGACGGTCCCGAGCAACGCGAGGGATGGGGCTACGCCCCACACATTTCCGGTCAGCCGCCGGTCAGTGCTTCGTGATGACCTGCGAGACGGGGTAGCCGCTCATGGTGCCGATGGCGCCGTAGCCGGCGACGCTGGTGGCGGTCATGCAGGCGGCGCCCATCATTCCGCCGGGGGCGCAGTCGCCGTAGGCGAGCTTGTCGATCTGCGCCTGGGTGAGCGCGGCGAACGGGTCGTCCGGCACGAAGATCAGCGCGTAGGAATTCTGGACGGCGCCGGCGTAGGCGCTGGGGAAGCCGGCATAGATGCCGCCTGCGGCGATGCCGTCCGCGGGGCTCCATGTGTTGCCGAAGAAGGTGTTGGTGGTGTTCTTGGCGAAGCTGGCGACGAAGGTGCCGCCGAGTCCGGCGTCGTGCCAGGCCTGGAGCTGGTAGGTGAGCGGCACCAGCGTCATGTCGTAGTAAGGCGCGCTGCCGATGGCGTTGCCGGTCATGGACTCGGTGAGGGTGCCGGCGAGGCCGGTGACGGCGCCGGTGGTGGAGTTGAGGGTGAAGGAGCCGGTGAAGACCGAGTCGCGCGGCTGGGTGTCGGGCTCGTGCCAGGTGGCGAGGACGTCGAAAACGGTGAGGACATCCACGGCGCCCGAGGCGGTGCCGTTGCCGATGGCGTTGGTGGCACGGATGGCGAACGCATGGCCGGCGCAGCCGGCGGGACAGGTGACGGTGACGGGTGCGCTGGCGGCGGTGGCGGTGATGCCGGCCGGGCTGGAGGTGACGGTGTAGCCAGTGATGGCGCTGCCGCCGCTGTCGACGGAGCCGATGGCAACGACGACGCTGCCGGCGCTGCTGCCCAGCGTGGCGGTGACGCCGGCGGGCACGCCGGGTGCGCTGGTGCCGGCCGGCACGGGGACGTTGATGGTCTGCGTGGCTTGCGGCGCAGCGTTGAAGAAGGCGTTGCCGGGCTGGTTGGCGGCGATGGTGCAGTCGCCGATGGTGAGGTCGGTGACGAGGCCGCTGGTGGCGCTCACGGTGCAGACGGCCGGAGTGAGGCTGCCATAGGTGACGGCGAGGCCCGAAGTGGCGGTGGCGCTGACGGTGGCGGTGCCGCCAAGGCTGAGCGAAGGCGCGGCGCCGAAGGCGATGGTCTGGTTGGGGTCGACGGCGACGACGATGCTCTGCGTGGCCTGCGCGGCCGGCGCCCAGGTGGAGTCGCCGGCCTGGTTGGCGGCGACGATGCAGGTGCCGGCGGTGAGGTCGGTGACGAGGCCGCTGGTCGCATTCACGGTACAGACGGCGGGTGTGGTGCTGCCGTAGGTGACGGCCAGGCCGGAGCTGGCCGTGGCGCTGACGGTGGCGGTGCCGTGGAAAGTCAGCGTTGGCGACACGCCGAAGGCGATGGTTTGCGTGTTCGCGGCAACGCGCGGGCCATCACCGCCGCCCCCGCCTCCGCCGCCGCAGGCGGGGAGCAGTGCTGCGACGAGCAGCGAGGCGGCGAGCGCGCGGCGGACCCGGTTCGACATGGCGGTCAGTAGTTGAGATTGAGGGCGGTGTTGATGGAGCGGCCCGGCCCCGGGATCGGCACGCCCCAGGGGATGCCGGCGGTGGTCATCGAAGGCCCCTGGCCGACATAGGCGCCGCCGAGCGGCATGAAGTAGTGGCGGTCGAAGGCGTTCTCGACGCCGAGGTCGATGCGCGCGTGCTTCAACTGGTAGCTGGCGCGCAGGTTGAAGAGCGCATAGCCCGGTGTCTGCATTTCGTTGCGCACCTGCGAGATCCGCTTCTTGGCGGCGACGCCGACGATTTCGGCGGTGGTGGTCCAGCCGCCCGCGCGCTGCACCAGCCCGAGCCTGGCGTTGAGCGGCATGATGTTGTAGAGGTTGTCGCCGGTGGTGCGGTTCTCGCCGCGCACGTGGTTCACGAGCAGGGTGCCGGTGAAGGTGCCAAAGTCGTCGCTGCGTGCGAGCTGCGCGTGGCCGGAGAGGTCGAGGCCGTAGAGCCGCGCGCTCTGGTTCACGTATTGCAGCAGCAGGAAGCCTTCGGTGATGGTGAGGTTGGCGGCGCTGCACTGGCCGAAGTCGCAGCGGCGCGCGTCGATGAAGTCCTCGACGTGGGTGTAGTAGAGCGTGGCCTTGAGGCCGCGGCGCTCGTTGCCGGCGTCGTGCCAGTCGGCGGTGGCGCTCAGCGTGTGGGCGACTTCGGGTTTGAGGTCGGGGTTGCCGATGTAGCCGTTGCCGTCGCCGACGAAGTTGTTCATCAGCGCGGCCATCGGCTGGGTGGACCAGGGGTAGCGCTGGTAGAGGTTCGGCGAGCGCGACTTGCGCGCATAGCCGCCTTCGTAGGTGGCGGTGGGGTCGGGCACGTGGCGCGCGAGCAGGGTCATGTCCCAGTTGTTGTCGACGCGCTTGCGTTCGAGGGCGTTGAAGGCGGCGGCTTCATTGCCCCAGATGGCGCCGAGGCCGTTGTCGTAACCCTGCACGGGGCCGGCGTCGGTCATGACGCGGGTGCCGCGCACGCCGGCAAGGCCGAGCCACTCGGGCGTCCAGCGCTTTTCCCATTCGGCGAAGAGGTCGGACTTGTTGCGCCGGCCGTAGTCGATGTTCCAGAACGCGTTGGGGCCCATGGAGCCGCCGACGGGCGGCCACCAGTCGTAGAGGGTGTAGGTCTGGCCCTCGGCGCCCAGGCGCAGCGTGTCGGTTTCGGAAACGTCGATGTTCCCCTGAAGCAGGGCGCCGCGCGTGGTGGCCTCGGTGAGCATGGGCATGCCGAAGCCGTAGGTGTAGCGGTCGGGGCCCATGTCCATTTCGTGCTCGACCTTTTGTTCGTAGGCGCGTGCGAGCAGCTCGCCCCATTCGTACTGGCCGGTGTAGCGCAGGTTGACCTGGGTGCCCTTGTTGTCGGTCATGTCCATGCGCTGGTTCGGGAAGCCCTCGAAGCGGATGTGCTGCTCGCCGACCTTGAGCTGCAGCAGGTGGCGTGCGTGGCGCAGGGCGATGCCGAAATCCTGGTTGAATCCTTCGTGGGCGGTGGAGCCGACGATGTCGCCGGGGATGGGCGCGCCGCCTTCGGTGCCCGGCGCGGCGGGCTTGAAGATGCGCGCGGCGCGGTAGTTGTCCTGTTCGGTGGTGGCGCCGTTGTAGTTGAGGTTGAGGGCTTCGGTAGCGAGCGTGGCGCCCAGGCTCGCGCCCTTGGCGTTGCCGTTGCTGCGGTGGAAGGCGCCGAGCTGCCCCTTCGCCAGGTAGTCGCCGGGCGCGGCGAAGGCCGGCGGCGCGGAGTCGACCTGGATGGTGCCGCCGATGCTGTCGCCGCCGACGCTGACGGGCGCGATGCCGGCATAGACCTTGACGCTGCCGACGCTGGTCGGATCGATGTAGGACAGCGCCGAGTTCATGTGGTTGGGACAGGCGGCGACGAGGTCCATGCCGTCGACCTGGGTGCGCACGCGGTCGTCGGCGAGGCCGTGGATGGCGGGCAGGCTGGAGACGACGCCGGCCCCGTAGAGGCTGACGCCGGGAATGTCCTGTAGCAGGCGCGCGCTGTCGCTGGTGGCGGCGCGCTGCGGGGCGAGTTGCGCGTTGCCGACGCTGGTCGTAGATGGCGAAGCGTCGCCAACCGCGGGCGCGGTGACGACGACTTCGTTCAGCGTCTGTTCTTGCGCGAACGCCCCCGAAGGGGCGATCGCAGGCAATGCCGCCAGGGATGCTGCGATGAGCTTACGAATGACGCATCCCTGCAATCATGCAGCAGCGGCAGCTTGCGCCTTGCGCCGCCGCGACATCCAGCCGACCATGCCGAGGCCGGCCATCATCATCGCGTAGGTTTCGGGCTCGGGGACGGCGGCGGTGATGCTCTGCGAGTACGGTACGCCGCTCATGGTGCCGATGGCGCCGTAGCCGGCGACGCTGGTGCCGGTCATGCAGACGGCACCCATCATGCCGCCGGGTGCGCAATCGGCGTAGGCGAGCTTGCTGATCTGCGCCGCGCTGAGGGCCGTCAGGGGATTGTCCGGCACGAAGATGAGCGCATAGGCGTTGCCGGGATTGTTGGCTGCGGTCGGGAAGCCCGCATACACGCCGCCGGCAGCGACCCCGGCAGCCGGTGACCAGCCGTCGCCACCGAACAGGGTGGTGAAGGTGCTGGTATTGGCGTTCTTGAAGGTGGCGGCGAAAGTACCGCCCAAGGCGGCGTCGTACCACGAAACCAGCTGGCTGCTGAGCGTCAGCCAGGTCATGGTGTCGTTCGGATAGCCGCTCGTCATGTTGCCGGTCATGGACTCGCTGAGGATGCCCACCAGGTTGGAGACCGTGTGGGTGACGCTGTCGTAACTGAACGTGCCCTTGAAGATCGAGTCGTTCGGCTGGGTCTCGGGTTCATACCAGGTGGTGGTCACGTTGTAGGTGCCGACCGAGGCCTGAGCCATCGGCGCACCGGCGAACAGCGAGAGCGCGCTGCATGCCAGGAGCAGTTTCTTCATGATTGCTTCCTTTCTCTGTTGGAATCAGGAGGTGCGACGACGACGCGCCATGAAGCCGACCATGCCCAGGCCGGCCATCATCATTGCGTAAGTCTCGGGCTCGGGAACGGCAGCGGTGATGGTCTGGCTGATCGGCAGGGTGCCCTGCATGGTGCCGCCGGGAATGCGGTCGCCGAGGCTGTCGAATGCCACCCAGCCCGCCATGCACTTCGTGCCGGAGCCGTTGCGCGGCATGAGTGCCGCCGCGGTGCAATCGCCGTAGGCCAGCTTGTCGATCTGCGTCTGGGTCAGCGCGGCGGTGGGATCGAGCAGCGGCACGTAGATGCTGGCGAAGGCGTTCTGCGTGCCATTCGTGTAGACCGCGCCCATCTTGCCGTTGCTGCCGAAGGTGCCGCCCGAGAAGGGCCCGTTGGTGGCCAGGAAGGTATCGACGGAATTGTTCTTGAACACCGAGACGAGCAGGCCGTCGGTGCCGTCGGCCACCGCGGACAACTGGTAGGTCAGCTCTATCCAGTTGGATGCGCCGGGAATGGGCGCGCCGTCCATGGCCTGCGAGAGCTTGCCAGTCAGGTTGGAGACGGTCTTTGTGACGTCGTCGAAACTGAAGGTGCCGGTGAAGACCGTGTCCCAGTCCGGGTGGCTGGTGTTGTAGACCACTTGGTTGTAGGTCTGCGTGATGTCATAGGTAGTGACCGTCGCGTGTGCCGCCGGCATACCGGCGATCATCGAGACGGCGCTGCCGATCAACAGGATTTTTTTCATGGCTGCTCCCTGGTTTGCGATTTTGCTAAGCCGCTTTGCGCCTGAGTAGGCGATTGGCATGGAATGTACTAGTCGAACCACCGTACGGGAATGTGGCCAATCGTCACACTGTGCCGAAATGCCGCACCCCGAGCCGGTCTGCGGGAGGTAGCGGCCGTGTCGCGAAGCGCAAACGAACTGCCTGTATGATCGGGCGCCGTTTCCTTCGTTGCGACTGGAGTGGATGGTGAATCGTAGCCTGCTGGTCCGCGCCATCGGCGTGCTGTCGTGCCTGACTTTCGCGGCCGGAATGTTCGTCGGCGGCGCGCAGCCCGAAGCGGTGGGCCTGGTGCCCGCGCCGTGGGACAAGCTGGCGCACATGGTGTCGTTCGGTCTGCTGACGGCGATGGTGGAGCTGGCGTTCCGGCCGCGGTTGTGGCTGCTGGCGGCGCTGCCGCTGCTGGTTTCGGCGCTGGACGAGGTTCATCAGGCCTTTCTGCCCGGCCGGTTCGCCAGCCTCGAAGACTGGCTGGCCGGCGCGGTTGGCGTCGGCATTGCCTGCTGGCTGCTGCGGCGCACCCGGCTGGCGCGGCTGGTTGCGGACCTGCGCGGTTGATCGCGGGAAATGCGATGCCTTTGTCTCTGGTGGGCGACGAATTCCGGTTACGACATTGGGGTATAAATTAACGCTACTGTGTTGAGTCAAGACCCGATGGAGGACCTGAACATGAAGATCAAGTCGAAAGCATTTACCGCCAGAGTCCTGGCCGCATCGATTGCCCTGCTCGGCGCGGGTTCGGCGTCGGCCGAGATCCTGGCTTCGGGCAGTTATCCCGGCAGCCATGAGAGCCCGGGCAGTTACACGATCAGCTTCGACGCCATCGCCACCGCGGCGAACCTCACTTTCGATCTCGTCGGCTTCGCAAGCCTGGACGGGCTGAATGGCTATACGGACATCTTCACGCTGGCGGTGAACGGCGCCAATGTGTTCTTCGGCACTTTCAACATGGGCGGCGGCGGTCTCAGCCTGGCCTCCGGGCCGGCGGGCGCGACGTGGTCGACCGTGACCAACGGCTGCGCGACCAATCCCTGCACCGATGCCACCTGGCTGGGCGGCACCACGCATGTGAGCCTGCCGATTTCGCTGCTCGGCGGCAGCAATACCATCAAGTTCGCCTATCTCAGCCCGAACGGGCCTTTTGCGGGGCCGCAGGGCACGGGCGACGAGGGCTGGGGCATCGGCCAGTACACGGTGACCGCGGTGCCGGAGCCGGAAACCTACGCAATGCTGCTGGCGGGCCTGGGCATCGTCGGCTTGATGGCGCGGCGGCGGCGCCAGGGCTGACCGGGCAAGCCGGTTCCCGACCACGGGCCGGAGGCGCGCCAAGCGCCGCCGGCCCTTGTTTTTTTGCGGGTATGATTCGGATTGGCTTCCGCAGGAAATTCACCGGTCATGCAGCTTCTCCCCGTCATCCTTTCCGGCGGCTCGGGCACCCGCCTGTGGCCGCTTTCGCGCGAGCAATACCCCAAGCAACTGTTGCCGCTGGTCGGTGACGACTCCCTGCTGCAAGCCACCGTGCAGCGGCTCGACGGCCTGCCTGGGATCGCCGACCCGCTGCTGGTCTGCAACGAGGAACACCGCTTCGTGGTCGCCGAGCAGGTGCGCCTGCTCGGCCGGACAGGCACGGTGCTGCTGGAGCCGACGGGCCGCAACACCGCGCCGGCGCTGACGCTGGCTGCGCTGTGGGCGCTCGGCCGGGGCACCGACCCGGTGCTGGTCGCCATGCCGGCCGACCATGTGATGCTGGATGGCGATGCCTTCCGCACTGCGGTCGGCCGCGCGGCGGCGCTGGCCGGGGCGGGGTTCGCCGTCACCTTCGGCATCACCCCGGACTGCCCGGAGACGGGTTACGGCTACATCCAGCAGGGCGCCGCGCTGGCCGATGGCTCGGGCGGCTTCGCGCTGGCCCGGTTCGTCGAGAAGCCCGACCTTGCCACGGCGCAGGGCTACCTGGATTCGGACGACTACCTCTGGAACAGCGGCATCTTCGTCATGAAGGCCTCGGTCTGGAAGGCGGCGATCGGCCTGTGCCGGCCGGACATCCTGGCCGCCTGCGTGGCGGCGCTGGCGGGGGCGCATACGGATGGCGATTTCGTGCGGGTTGCGACGGAGGCCTTTGCCGCCTGTCCGTCGGATTCGATCGACTATGCGGTGATGGAGAAGCTGACCGCCGGGACGGCCGGCCTGCCGCAGGCGGCGGTGATTCCGCTCGCGGCCGGCTGGTCGGACGTGGGCGCCTGGGATTCGCTCTGGCAGGTGCTGCCGAAGGACGTATCCGGCAATGCTTTCCGCGGCGACGTGATGCTGCACGAGACGGTGGATACGCTGGCCTTCTCGGAGAGCCGGCTGGTGGCCTGCGTGGGGGTGCGCGACCTGGTGGTGGTGGAGACGCCGGACGCGGTGCTGGTGGCGCACAGGAGCCGCACCCAGGAGGTGAAGCAGATCGCGGCGCGGCTGAAGCGCGAGGCGCGCGGCGAGGCGAACCTGCATCGCAAGGTGGAGCGTCCCTGGGGCAGTTACGACGGGGTGGATGCCGGCGAGCGTTTCCAGGTGAAGCGCATCGTGGTGAAGCCGGGCGCGTCGTTGTCCTTGCAGATGCACCATCACCGCGCGGAGCACTGGGTGGTGGTGCGCGGCACGGCGAAGGTGACGCGCGGCGAGGAGGTGCTGCTTGTCGCCGAGAACGAGTCGACTTTCATTCCGCTGGGCATGAAGCACCGCCTGGAGAACCCCGGCCGGGTGCCGCTGGAGATGATCGAGGTGCAGTCCGGCGCTTATCTCGGCGAGGACGATATCGTCCGTTTCGACGATCACTACGGAAGGCAAGGCAAATGATCCTGGTCACTGGCGGCGCCGGCTTCATCGGCGCCAACTTCATTCTGGACTGGATTGCCGCCGTCGGCGAGCCGGTGGTCAACCTCGACAAGCTCACTTACGCGGGCAACCTGGAAAACCTGGCGGCGCTCGAAGGCGATGCACGCCACATCTTCGTGCGCGACGACATCTGCGCGCGGGCGACGGTGGATGCGCTGCTGGCGCAACACCGGCCGCGGGCGATCGTGCATTTCGCGGCCGAGTCGCATGTGGATCGTTCGATCCACGGGCCGGGCGAGTTCATGCGCACCAACGTCGAGGGTACGTTCACGCTGCTGGAGGCGGCGCGCGCCTACTGGGGCGGCCTTGCCGGCGCGGAGAGGGAGAACTTCCGCTTCCTGCACGTTTCGACCGACGAGGTATACGGCTCGCTGGGTCCGAAGGATCCGCCGTTCGCGGAAACGAATCCGTACGAACCGAACAGCCCCTACTCCGCTTCCAAGGCCGCTTCGGACCATCTGGTGCGCGCCTGGCACCACACCTACGGGCTGCCCGTGGTGACGACGAACTGCTCGAACAACTACGGTCCGTTCCAGTTCCCGGAGAAGCTGATCCCGCTGGTGATGGCCAATGCGCTGGCGGGCAAGCCGCTGCCGATCTACGGCGACGGCATGAACGTGCGCGACTGGCTCTATGTCGGCGACCACTGCGCGGCGATCCGCACGGTGCTGGCCGGCGGCCGCGTCGGGGAAACCTACAACGTCGGCGGCTGGAACGAGATGCCGAACCTGACGATCGTGAAGACGATCTGCGCGCTGCTCGACGAGATGAAGCCGGACGCGGGCGGCAGGTACGAGCGGCTGGTCACGTTCGTCGCCGACCGGCCGGGCCACGACCGCCGTTATGCGATCGACGCGCGCAAGATCGAGCGCGAGCTGGGCTGGCGGCCGGCCGAAACATTCGAGACCGGCATCCGCAAGACGGTGCGCTGGTATCTCGAACACCAGGATTGGGTGGCGCACGTGCAGAGCGGCGCCTACCGCGAGTGGGTCAGGAAGAACTATGGAGATCGTGAATGAAGTTTCTGCTGTTGGGCCGTAACGGCCAGGTGGGGTTCGAGCTGCGGCGGGCGCTGGCGCCGCTGGGCGAAGTGGTGGCCTTCGACTACCCGGCCTGCGACCTGACGGTGCCGGATTCGATCCGCGGCGTGATCAATGCCGTGGCGCCGCAGGTGATCATCAACGCCGCGGCCTACACGTCCGTCGATACCGCCGAGGCCAGCCCGCAACTGGCCCGGGCAATCAACGCGGCGGCGCCGGGCATCATCGGCGCGGAAGCGAAGAAGCTCGGCGCGCGGGTGATCCACTACTCGACCGACTACGTCTATGACGGCACCAAGACGACGCCTTACCTCGAATCCGACGAGACCACCCCGCTCGGCGTGTATGGCACGACCAAGCGCGACGGCGACGAGGCGCTGGCCGCGAGCGGCGCCGAGCATTTCATTTTTCGCACGAGCTGGGTGTTCGGCGCGCATGGCGCCAACTTCGTGAAGACGGTGCTGCGCCTGGGCGCGGAGCGCGACAAGCTGAATGTCGTGGCCGACCAGTTCGGCGCGCCGACTTCGGCGCCGCTGCTCGCCGATGCGACGGCGCAGGCGCTGGCGCAATTGCGCTGGCGCGACGCGGCCGATACGCCTTCGGGCATCTACCATCTGGCCGCGGCGGGCGAGACTTCCTGGCACGGTTTCGCCCAGGCGATCCTCCGCGGTGGCGTGTCACGACGGCTGACTTTGAAGCTGAAGCCGGAGGCGGTGCGCGCAATCACGACCGGCGAATACCCGCTGCCGGCGAAGCGGCCCGCCAATTCGCGGCTGGATACGACGCGTTTCAGGCAGACCTTCGGCCTGACGCTGCCGCCCTGGCAGGCCGGCCTCGACCATGTGCTCGACCAACTGATCGTGAAGACGCCATGACTACGCGCAAGGGCATTATCCTCGCCGGCGGTTCCGGCACGCGGCTCTACCCGGTGACCATCCCGGTGTCGAAGCAGTTGCTGCCGATCTACGACAAACCGATGATCTACTACCCGCTGACGACGCTGATGCTGGCGGGGATACGCGACATCCTGATCATCTCGACGCCGCAGGACACACCGCGCTTCGAGCAGTTGCTGGGCGACGGCGCGCGCTGGGGCCTGAACCTCACCTATGCGGTGCAGCCTTCGCCGGACGGACTGGCGCAGGCCTTCGTCATCGGCCGCGAGTTCGTGGGCCGGGACACGGTGGCGCTGGTGCTCGGCGACAACATCTTCTACGGCCACGAGTTCGGCAACGACCTGCTCACCGCCGCCGCGCAGCGCAAGGGCGCTACGGTGTTCGCCTACCCGGTGCACGACCCGGAACGCTACGGTGTCGTGGAGTTCGACGCCGCCGGCCACGCGGTAAGCCTGGAGGAAAAGCCGAAGCAGCCGAAGTCGCGCTACGCGGTGACCGGCCTCTACTTCTACGACAACCAGGTGCTCGACATCGCGGCGACGCTGAAGCCTTCGCCGCGCGGCGAACTGGAGATCACCGACGTCAATCGCATCTACCTCGAACGCAAGGCGCTCGACGTGGTGGTGATGGGCCGCGGCCACGCGTGGCTGGATACGGGAACGCACGAGTCGCTGATCGAGGCCTCGCTGTTCATCGCGACCATCGAGAAGCGGCAGGGACTGAAGGTCGCCTGCCCCGAGGAGATCGCCTGGCGCATGGGCTGGATCGACAACGCGGCGCTGGAAGCGCTGGCCGCGCCGCTGGCGAAGAATGCGTACGGCCAGTACCTGCTCGGCCTGCTGCGCGACCGGGTGTTCTGATGCGGGCCATCGCCACCCCGCTCGACGGCGTGTTCGTGCTGGAGCCGAAGGTCTTCGGCGACGCACGCGGCTTCTTCTTCGAGAGCTTCAACGCCAGGAATTTCGAGGCAGCGACGGGCGCACAACCGAACTTCGTGCAGGACAACCATTCGCGCTCGGCCAGGGGCGTGCTGCGCGGACTGCATTACCAGATCCGCCAGCCGCAGGGCAAGCTGGTGCGGGTGACGGCTGGCGAAGTGTTCGACGTGGCGGTGGACATCCGCCGGTCGTCGCCGACCTTCGGCCAGTGGTACGGCCATGTGCTGTCGGCTGAAAACAAGCTCCAGCTCTGGATTCCGGCCGGCTTCGCGCACGGCTTCCTGGTGCTGTCGGAGAGTGCCGACTTCCTGTACAAGACCACCGATTACTGGGCGCCCGAGTTCGAGCGCTGCATCGCCTGGAACGATCCGGAGCTGGGCATCGACTGGCCGCTGGCTGATGCGGCGCCGCTGGTTTCGGCAAAAGACGCCCAGGGCGTCGCTTTTTGCAATGCGGAGGTTTTCCCGTGAAAGTACTGGTCACCGGCGGCGCCGGCTACATCGGCTCGCATACCGTCGTGGAACTGCTGGCGACAGGCTTCGATGTCACCATCATCGACAACCTGAGCAACAGCAAGATTTCCGTGATCGATCGCATCGAGGCCATCGCGGGACGTCGCCCCGGTTTCGTGCAGGGCGATGTCCGCGATCGCAGCGCGCTGCTGGCGGCCCTGCCCGGCTGCGGCGCGGTGATCCACTTCGCCGGCCTGAAGGCGGTGGGCGAGTCGGTGGCAAAGCCGATCGAGTATTACGACAACAACGTCTCGGGCAGCGTGACGCTGTTCGAGGCGATGCGCGACACGGGCGTCAAGACGCTGGTGTTCTCGTCCTCGGCGACGGTCTATGGCGACCCGGCCAGCGTCCCGATCAAAGAGGACTTCCCGCTGTCGGCGACCAATCCCTACGGCCGATCGAAGCTGATGATCGAGGACGTGCTTCGCGATGTGGCCAAGGCCGACGGCACATGGCGCATCGCGCTGCTGCGCTATTTCAACCCGGTCGGGGCGCATGCCTCGGGCACGCTCGGCGAGGATCCGAACGGCATTCCGAACAACCTGATGCCCTATGTTTCGCAAGTGGCGGTGGGCAAGCTGCAACAGCTCTCGGTATTCGGCAACGACTATCCGACGCCGGACGGCACGGGAGTGCGCGACTACATCCACGTGGTCGATCTCGCCCTTGGCCACCTGGCGGCGCTGGGCGCGCTGGCGACCCGGCCGGGCCTGCTGACGGTCAACCTCGGTACGGGGCGCGGCTATTCCGTGCTGGAGATGGTGCGCGCATTCGAGCAGGCCAGCGGCCGGCCGGTCGCATACCGCATCGCACCACGCCGGGCCGGCGACATCGCGCAGTGCTACGCCGATCCGGCGCTGGCGGCAAGCCTGCTCGGCTGGAAGGCCGAGCGCGGCATCGAGGCCATGTGCGCCGACACCTGGCGCTGGCAACAGTGGGCGGCGGCAAACCTCTAGCAAGGGAGCCCGCGTCTGCCCGCCGATCATGAATCGGCGGTGGCGCTATTACTTTCGTTGAATTGCTTTCCGCAGGCGGCACGCGCAGGATTCGTGGTCCCGTTCGCACCTGCGAACTCCGGGTCCCGGAAAGCTGCAAAACGTGATCTCGCTCGATGCCTCGCTCGACCTCCTGCGCAATTTCGTCGCGGGCCGGCTGCCGCGCTTCTCCCGCAGTATCGTCGCCGTCTGGCTGGCCACGTTCGCCTTTATCGCCATCCTGCTCAGCGGCTGGATTCACACCAAGACGACGAT
>JAEHDA010000025.1 GCA_016880655.1 Rhodocyclaceae bacterium | reverse complement strand
GATCCTCGAAGTGAAGCAGCAGGTGGTGATGGCCGACGCCGAACAACTGACCACCAAGGTCGGCCGCCTGCTCCGGCTCGACGAACCCGACAAGCTGCGCGAGCAGGTCGAACGGCTGAACGCCTGAAAAGTCAGCCGTGGCGGTACGCCACGTCGCGCTCATGGCTGGCGGCCTGAACGCCTGACGGGCGTTGACGGAATCCCGGCGGCAAGGTAAGTTTGCGTCTGTGGCGCCAATTTGAACTCAGCTTGCGGGCGCTTGATAAATACGGCTAAAGCGAGGAACCAGGAACCCGGTCCCGCTTTTTAGCCGACCGGGTTTTTTATTGCACATATGACTAGTCGGGATAACGGCATCGGTATCGTCAAGGCAGCGCGCGCGCGCTTCGAGGCGCCGTTTGCGCTCGCCTCGGGCGGCACGCTGCCCGGCTTCGAGCTGGTCTATGAGACCTACGGCAAGCTCAACGCGGCGAAGAACAACGCGATCCTGATCTGCCATGCGCTGTCCGGCCACCACCATGTGGCCGGCCACTATGCCGACAACCCAAAGAACGTCGGCTGGTGGGACAACATGATCGGGCCGGGCCGGCCGATCGATACCGACCGCTTCTTCGTCGTCGGGGTAAACAACCTCGGCGGCTGCCACGGTTCGACCGGACCGTCTTCGATCAATCCTGCCACCGGCAAGCCCTGGGGCGCGGATTTCCCGGTGGTGACGGTGACCGACTGGGTCAGCGCGCAGGCGCTGCTGGCCGACCGGCTCGGCATCGCGCAATGGGCG
Source organism: Rhodocyclaceae bacterium (assembly GCA_016880655.1). GTDB lineage: Bacteria > Pseudomonadota > Gammaproteobacteria > Burkholderiales > Rhodocyclaceae > Fen-999. The sequence goes on along the minus strand of JAEHDA010000025.1, from coordinate 4,724 downwards.
GCCACCGTCGGTGGCAGCCTGGGCGGCATGCAGGCGATGCAATGGACGATGCAGTTCCCCGAACGCGTGCGCCACGCGCTGGTGATCGCCGCGGCGCCGAACCTGACGGCGGAGAACATCGCCTTCAACGAAGTGGCGCGCCAGGCCATCCTTACCGACGCGGAATACAAGGCCGGGCGGCGGCCGGTGACCGGCCTGCGGCTGGCGCGCATGCTCGGCCACATCACCTATCTGTCGGACGACCAGATGGCCGAGAAATTCGGCCGCAAGCGCCGGCCGGGCTCGGGCAGCTACGGCTTCGGCGTCGAGTTCGAGGTCGAGTCCTACCTCAACTACCAGGGCGACAAGTTCGCCGAGTGGTTCGACGCCGACACCTACCTGCGCATGACCAAGGCGCTGGATTACTTCGACCCGGCCGCCGAGACGGGCGGCAACCTGCAAGCGGCGCTGGCGCGGGCGAAGGCAAGATTCCTGGTCGTCTCGTTCTCGACCGACTGGCGCTTTTCGCCGCAACGCTCGCGGGAGATCGTCGACGCGCTGGTGCACAACGGCCAGGACGTCGCCTACGCCGAGATCAAGAGCGTGCACGGCCACGATTCCTTCCTGATGCAGGACGCCCACTATCACGCAATCATGCGCGCCTATCTCGACGGAGTGCTGCCATGACCGAAGCCGAGCTGGCCAACGTGATACAGGGGCGCCCCGACTTCGACGTCATCGCGGGCTGGGTGCAGCCGGGTGAGCGCGTGCTCGACCTCGGCTGCGGCGACGGCTCGATGCTGCGCGGCCTGATCGATACGCGCGGCGTGCTCGGCTGGGGTGTCGAACTCGACGACGCCAAGGTGCTGGCCGCGATCAGGAACGGCGTCAACGTCATCCAGGGCGACCTCGAAGGCGGCCTGGCCGACTTCGAGGACGGCGCGTTCCACCACGTCATCCTGTCGCTGACGCTACAGGCGATGCGCCACACGGAAACGATCATCAACGAGATGTTGCGCGTCGGCCGCGAGGCGGTGGTGAGCTTCCCGAACTTCGGCTACTGGCAGCACCGCCAGGCCATCCTCAACGGCCACATGCCGGTTTCCGAGAGCCTGCCGCACCAGTGGTACAACACGCCGAACGTGCGCTTCTTCACCATCGCCGACTTCGACGACTTCTGCGCCGAACGCGGCATCCTGGTGCGGGAACGCAAGGTGTTCGACAACGGCCGCGAAATCACCGAGGAACACAACTTCCTCGGCAGCATCGGCGTCTACCGGCTCGGCCGCCCGAGGTAACGCGGCGCCACGTCTTCCAGCGCCGCCGCCGCGAGGTTGAACGGCAGCGTGTTGCCGGCCTCGCAGACATTGGGCACGCTCATCGAGCGCAGGTTATCGCGCGTCATCGGCCCGCCCGCCACTTCCAGCGCGAACGCCTGTAGCCAGGAGAGCAGCGGCGACAGGCCCACCACCGCGCACCGTCGTCCGGTGACCAGGCTGGTGATCTCGACCAGTTCGCGCAGGCTGTACTGGCGCGGGCCGCACAATTCGAAGGTCTTGCCCTCGGCCTCAGGCCGCAGCAGCGCCTCGACGATGGCGTCGGCGACATTGCCGACCCAGACCGGCTGGAAGCGCGCGTCGGGCGAGGCGAGCGGCAGGACCGGCGCATACTTGAGCAGGCGGGCGAACATGGTCAGGAAGGAATCTCCGTCGCCGAAGACGACCGAGGGGCGAAAGATCGTCGTGTTGGGAAACGCCTTCCGGACCGCGTTCTCGCCGGCCGCCTTGGAGCGGAGGTAGCCCGATGGCGCATCGGCGGCAGCCTTGAGCGCCGATACATGCGCCAGGGCGGGAATGCCCGCGGCCCAGGCGGCCCGGCCCAGGCGGGCCGGCAGTTCGACATGGGCACGGGCGAAGCCGGCGCCGTAAGGGTCGCCGTTGCCGCCCTTGAGCACGCCGACCAGATTCACCAGCGCGTCCTGTCCCGCGCACAGCCGCGCCAGCGCCGCATCGTCGCCAACATCCGCCTCGACGACTTCGACCGTGGGCAGCAGGATCAGGTGCTTGGCACGTTCGCGGCGGCGCGTCGCCACCGTCACACGCAGGCCCCGCGCCGCCAGCCGGCGGGCGAGATGGCTGCCGATGAATCCGGACCCGCCGATGAGCAGGATGCTCTGGATCATGGCAGTTCGACTACTTCCCCTTCGTCTGCCCCGTTCGGCCTGATCATGCCGAGGCGGGCCTTGAGCGACCGGGGTTTCTCCTCGAACAGTAGCGAGTAGTAAACCGCGTTGCTCATCACCTTCTTGACGTAGTCGCGCGTCTCGTTGAACGGAATGGTCTCCGCGTAGATGGCTCCCTCCAGCGCCTGCCCGCCGCGCCACTTCCTGGCCCGGCTCGGACCGGCGTTGTAGGCCGCCGAAGCGAGCACAGGCTGGTTGTCGAGCGCGTCCAGCACCATCTTCAGGTAGGTGGTGCCCAGCGTGACGTTGGTGCCCATCTCGGTCACGCGCGAAGGATGGTAGTCGGCGTAGCCGATCTTGCGCGCCACCCAGCGCGCGGTGGCCGGCATCAGTTGCATCAGGCCGCGGGCGCCGACTGCGGAGCGCGCCTCGGCGACGAAGCGGCTTTCCTGGCGCATCAGGCCGTAGACCCAGGCGTCGTCGAGCGATGCCGCACGCACCCTGGCGCCGACTTCCTCGCGGAACGGCGCGGGATAACGCAGCGTGTAGTCGTGCTGGAACCGGGTGCGGTCGGCCGTGCTGATGGCCCGGTCGATGGCCCCCTGGCGGCGGGCGAATTCGGCTGCCGCCAGCAACTGGCGGTCATCCATGCCGCGCAGGTACCAGGCCCATTCGCGGATCGCTTCGATGCGCATTTCGGGATCCGGGTCGGTACGCAGCACGGCCAGCGCGCGGCGCAGCCCGGCGTTGGCCTCGGCCTCGGCAAGCTCCTCGTAGGTAGGCGGCGCGGCGCGTGCCGGAATCGCGATCGGCCGGCCGAGCTCCTCGTCGGCGAGCTGGCCGTAGAATTTCGGCTGGCCGGCAATCTTTTCATAGAGCGCCTGGGCATCCTCGCGCCGACTCTGTGCCGCGTGGGCTCGTCCCAGCCAGTAGGTCCACTCGGGCAATCGCGCCAGACGGGACGGCATGCGCTCGATCGCCCGGATCACGCCGGCCCAGTCCTGCACGCGCAATGCCGCGCGCACATGCCAGGCATGCTGCTCCTCGGTCAGGCGGGTGGCTTCCGCCTGCGAGTACCAGCCTGCCGCTTCCGGCTGATGGTTGAGGGCCGCCTGCCAGGCGATCTGCCCCCAGCCATAGGCGCGGTCGGCGGCGCTGAAATGCTCCTCGATATCGCTCCAGCGCTTCGCGGCGGCGGTCGGATCGCTGCGGCTCAGGCGCACGACGGCGAAGAGCGCCAGTTCGCGGCCGGCCCGCGTCGCGGCAAAGCCCGGCGCCTGCCGCGCCAGATACCGCGCCGGATTGTCGGCCACGGCGTCGAACTTGCGCGGATCGACGGGGTGCTCCGACCGCAGTTTGCTTGCGACTGTCCGGGCAGCGGTCAGCTTGCGAACCTCGACCAGCCGCCGGACGCGAGCCCAGATGTCATCCTCGTCGAGCAGCTTGTCGGCAACCAGGCGATCCATGAGCGGCTGACAGGCATCGGGCAATTCGACGGCGGAGAACCAGAGCGGCCGTGCCTCGTCGAGCGCCGTGGCATCCTCCAGCAGGGTCAGGCGGGCGCGCAGTGCGTAGCAGCTCAACTCCTGGTCGGGCAGCGCCAGCGAGGGGTACTCCTGCTGGAAGACCTTCCAGTCCTGGCGCTTGCCGAGCTGCCGCAGCCATTCGCCGCGCAGCTTCTCGGCGAGATACGAGCCGGCCTCGCGATCGAGAAACCCCCGCACGCCCTCGTCGGAATCCTCCTCGATGCGCAGCCGCAGCCGCCAGTATTCGAGCCACGGCGCGAACTCGCTGTCGCGCAGCGACTCGGCCACGCGCGCCAGATGCACGCGCTCACCGCCGCGAAACGCTTCGCGCGCCTCGACGAAGCGCGACGCGGCGTCACGGGTCGCCGTGGCGACCGGCGCAACTGCCGCCATCAGCGCCATGGCCGTTGCCGTTTTGACGATCGTATATAGTCGTATGGACATATTTTGAGCTTAGCACATGGCCCTTGCCGATCCATCCCGCAATCAGGGACCCGATTCCGCCGCCTTTCGTTCCCGGCTGCGACGGGAAAAGATCGACGCGCGACTGGCCTTGCCGGCCGCAGAACATGCGCTGGCCTCGGCGGCCATCGAGGCTCGGCTGGATGCTCTGCTCGCAGGCGGGCCGCCACAAGTCATCGCGTTCTGCTGGCCGCTGCGCAAGGAGTTCGATTGCCGGCCGCTGGTCGGTCGCTTGCTCGCCCGCGGCTGGCGCGCTGCGCAACCGGTGGTGCTTGCCCCTGCCGCGCCCATGGTGTTCCGCCCGTGGACGCCCGATACGCCGATGACCGTGGACCGCCACGGCATTCCGATTCCCGCGGGCGACGAGGTTGTCGCTCCCGATGTCGTGCTGCTGCCGCTGGTCGCGTTCGACGACCAGGGCTACCGGCTCGGCTATGGCGGCGGCTATTTCGACCGCACGCTCGCGGCGCTGTCGCCCCGTCCGCTGGCGATCGGCGTCGGCTTCGAGCTGGCGCGCGTCGACTCGGTTCGCCCCGAACCGCACGACATCCGCCTCGATGCCGTCGTTACGGAAT
>JAEHDA010000190.1 GCA_016880655.1 Rhodocyclaceae bacterium | reverse complement strand
TGGTACAAGGGCCACTACTACATCCACCGCCCCAAGGTGATCGAGCCGATGGGCGAGTCGCGCACCGACTTGCAGGTCTTTACCGAGCTGGCCTACCGGATCGAGCAGATCGATCCGTCGGTGCAGAATTTCGGCAAGCGCTTCAACCCCCGGGCGGACCGCTCGTACTTCGAAAATCCGGACGCGGTCGACGAGGCCTACCTGGCCGCGTGGTGGCAAGGCGTGCAGAAGCACCAGGGCGTCACCATGTCCTGGGAGGACTTCAAGAAACACGGGGTCTACAAGTTCGTGTTCGAGAAGCCTCTGGTCGCCTTCCGGGACCAGATCGAAAAGGGCAAGCCCTTCGATACCGCATCGGGCAAGATCGAAATCTTCTCCGGCATGCTGGCCCAGGTGAAGGACTGGACGCGCACCCAGTGGGGCTACCACATCCCGGCGATCCCGAAGTGGATCGAGCCCTTCGAGTCCTTGAACCACCCGAAGGTGAAGGAGTACCCGTTCCACATGATCACGCCGCACCCGCGCTGGCGCACGCATTCGATCTTCAACAACATTCCCTGGCTGCGGGAGACCTACCAGCAGGAACTGACCATGAACGCCGGCGACGCGGCACGGCTTGGCCTGAAGACCGGGGACATCGTCGAAACCTGGAACGACCGCGGTCGCGTCGTCGTGCCGCTCTACGTCACCGAACGCTGCATGCCGGGGGTGGTTGCGCTGCACGAGGGCGCCTGGATGGACCTCGACAAGAACGGCGTCGACCGCTCCGGCAATCCGGACTTCCTGACGCTCGACGAACCGAGCCCGGCCGGGGCGTTCGCCTACAACACGATCCTGGTGAACGTGAAGAGGACGGCGCTCGACCACCGGCCCGGCTGGGACAGCCAGGCCACGGCGCGTTCCTACATCTTCCGGCGCGACGCCTGAGGAAACCGCCATGACGAACAAGCTCGACAAGGAACAAGTCAAGGCGGCACTGACGCGCAAGGTGGCGCAGACCTATCGCCCCGTGAAACCGGTGAAGCAGCTCGGCTTCGTGCACCACAACGTCGACTGCATCGGCTGCCGCGCCTGCGAAATCGCGTGCAAGGACAAGAACGGCCTGCCGCCCGGCCCGCGCTTCCGCCGCGTCATGTACGTCGAAGGCGGCCATTTCCCGGACGTCTTCGCCTACAAGGTCAACATGTCGTGCAACCACTGCGCGGAGCCGGCCTGCCTGCCGACCTGCCCGACCGGCGCCATCTGGAAGCGCGCCTCCGACGGCATCGTCGACATCGACTCGACGCTGTGCATCGGCTGCCGGCGCTGCGAGGCCGCCTGCCCGTACGGCGCACCGCAATGGGATCCCCTGGCGAAGATCGTCAAGAAGTGCAACCTCTGCGTCGACGAAATCGACGCCGGCCGCAAACCGTACTGCGTGATGGCCTGCATGATGCGCGTACTCGACATCGGCCCCATCGACCAGCTGCGCGCCGGCACCTGGAAGACCACGGCCATCGGCCCGAACGACAAACCAGTTCGCCAGGTGAAGAACATGGCCAGCCCGGAACTGACCAACCCGTCCATCGTATTCGTGCCGCACAGCAAGGGGAAGATTTGACCGTCCTGGGAGATGTGATCGCCGAAGACGCCGAGTCGCTCGCCGCCCTGCACGACCGCGAGCTGACGGCGGACATGATCGCCGCCCTCCGCGCGGCGGACTTTCCGTCCTGCCTTGGCCTGCTGCCGCAGAGCCAGGCCGCGGTCACCGCCTGGCGAGCCATGGCGATGGGCGTGGCGGCCCTGCCCGACGCCGCGGACCGGCAAGCGTTCGACGAGCTCGCCGCCGAATACGCCGCGATCTACCTGACCGGCGCCCATGGGGCCTCGCCCTGCGAATCGGTGTGGACCGACGATGATCACCTGACCTGCCAGGCCCCGATGTTCCAGATGCGCGACATCTACGAGGCCGCCGGGCTGGTCGCCACCGACTGGCGGCAGCGTCCGGACGATCACCTGGTCCCGCAGCTGCTCTACATCGCGCACGCGGCGAGGCAGGCGGGCACGGACGACGACTTGCGGCGCATTGCCACGGTGCTCGACGAGCACCCGCTGCGCTGGCTGCCTGACTTCGCCGCGCGGGTGACCTTGCGTTCGGCCTCGGCCTTCTATGTCGGCCTCGCGGTCCTCACCGCCGCCTGGCTGGACGCCTGCCGCGATGCGCTCGCCGCGCAAGTCGGCGCGCCCCGCCCGCCGGCGCCCGTTCATGCTGCACCACACAATGACTTCCCCGCCCCCGATGCCTGATGCCTGACCCGAACTGAAGTAACATCGGCGAATCTGACGAAAGTAAGAGCGGCAGATTCAAGCGAGGAGGCATGCCACATGGGAATAATGGATTGGTTCAAGCAGCTCGCCAGCGACAAAGCAACCGCGCCCGATTCGGTGCCGATTACGCCCGCCGAGGAACGCAGCGTCGAGGTCGCCGGCCTCAACTTCAAGTCGGCGGTCGACGCGCACATGAAATGGAAGAACCGGCTGGAGTCCTACATCAGCGGCACCAGCACCGAGGACCTCAAGGCAGAGGTCGTCTGCCGCGACGACCAGTGCCCGCTCGGCAAATGGATCTACGCCCGGGGCGTGAGCGAGTTCGGCTACTCGGAGACCTTCTTCGACATGAAGGCGCACCACGCCAACTTCCACCGCTGCGCCGGCGACGTGCTGCGCCTGGCCCAGGGCGGCCAGAAGACCGAGGCTCTGCACCTGCTGCACCAGGGCGACTACGTGCGGGCATCGGAACGCGTCAAGAAACTGCTCGCCAAGCTGTTCGTGCTGGTCGCGGACGGCAAGACCGCGATCGACTCGCACATGAAGTGGAAGGAACGGCTGCACGACCACATCGCCGGGCGCAGTGCCGAGGCCCTGGACGAGGCGTCGGTTGCGCGCGACGACCTCTGCGCGCTCGGGCAATGGATCAATGGCGA
>JAEHDA010000189.1 GCA_016880655.1 Rhodocyclaceae bacterium | reverse complement strand
TTTCTTTGCAGGGTGCGGCGGTGCATCTTCAGCGCGCGGGCGGTGGCGGAGATGTTGCCGTCGTGCTCGTGCAGCACGCGCTGGATGTGTTCCCACTCCAGGCGGTCGACGGACAGCGGTTCGACGGAGAGCAGTTCGTCGGCGTTCGGCTGCGCGCCGGTGTCGAAGGCGGCGACGATGGCATCGACCTCCACCGGCTTGGCCAGGTATTGCACGGCGCCGAGCTTGATGGCGTCCACCGCGGTGGCGATGCTGGCGTAGCCGGTCAGGACCACGATCCGGCAGTCGGGATTGATCGCCAGCAGCGGATCGATCAGCGCCAGGCCGGAGTTGCCCGCCAGGTTGAGGTCGAGCACCACCCGGTCTGGCCGCAGCCGCTGCGCCTTGGCCAGCGCCGCGTCGCCATCGACCGCGCCGTCGGCCTCCAGCCCGCGGCGGCGCAGCGCGCGCGTCAGGACGGCGTTGAAGGTTTCGTCGTCATCGATGACCAGGATGCTTTCCATCTTCGGCTTTCAGGTAGTGGTCGCGGCGGGCAGGCGGACGCGGGCAACGCCGCCGCCGTCGTTGTGCAGCGTCAGTTGGCCGCCCAGCCGGGCGACGGCGGCGTGGGCGAGCAGGAGGCCGATGCCGCTGCCGCCCGCATGGGGCGGGAAGGGTGCGCGCCCCGCCTGCTCCAGCACCTGCGGCGGAAAGCCGGGGCCGTTGTCGCGCACTTCGATGCTCAGGCCGGTCTTGTCGCAGTTCGCCAGGATGCGGACCCGCGAACCGGCGTCGGCGGCATTGTTGAACAGGTTGAGCAGGCCCTGTTCGAGCGTGGCGTCGACCACGAAAGTCAGCCGTGGCGATACGCCGTGCAATTGCAGTTCCGCGTCGACGCGCGGCCGCAATTCGCGCCAGCGATCGAACACCCCGGCCAGCCAGCGCTCCGCCTGCGCCGCGACTGCGCTGTCGAGGCGCTCGGCGCCGGCCCGCTCGGCCAGGCCGCTGATGATGCCCTTGCAGGCGGCGACCTGCCGCTGGAGGACCGCGACGTCTTCGCGCGCCGACGCGGGCAGCGTGGCATCGCGCTCCAGTTCGCCGACGATCACGGCCATGGTCGCCAGCGGCGTCGACAGTTCGTGCGCCGCGCCGGCCGCCAGGGTGCCTAGCGCGACTACGCGCTCGTCGCGCAGCGCCCGCTCGCGTGCCGCCGCCAGTTCGGCGTCGCGCTCGCGGATCGAGGCCCGCATGCGCACCACGAACCAGGCCAGCATCGCCACCGAGAGCACGAAGGTGACCCACATGCCGGCCAGGTGCAGGCGCGCCGCGCGTTCGGCGTCGGCAATCGGCAGCGGCAGGTAGAGGACATTGAGCACGGAGTAGGCCACAATCGCCACGCCCGCACTCAGCATCACCAGGCGGGCCGGCAGGGCCAGCGCGGCGACCGCCACCGGCGGCAGCAACAGGGAGATCAGCGGATTGGCGGCGCCGCCGGAGAAGAACATCAGCACCGCGAGCGCGACGATGTCGGTGAGCAGTTGCAGGAACAGCTCGCCGTCGCCGAACCGGCCTGCCTGCGCGAGCCGCCGCGCCGCGAGCACGTTGCCGAGCGCCTGGAGGCCGGCCACCACCAGCATTGCCGCCTGCGGCAGCGGAATCCCGAGCAGCGACGGCACCGCCACGATCGCCGCCACCTCGCCTGCCAGCAGCCACCAGCGCAGGGCGATCAGGCGACGAATGGCGGGCGGGCTTTCCGCGCTGCGGGCAGCGGCAGACATGGGCTGGGACATGGAGCCCGATTATCCACGAACCCGCGCGCCGTTGATCGGGCGCATCGTCGCTGCGGCGTTTTGCCGCAGCGCAGCGAGCGCCGCGTTTAGAATGGCGCCCTGACCATGCTGCCGCCCACCTGGAAATCCGCCGCACCCATTGCCCCCGCCACGCGCCCGATGCGCCAGCCGGGCTCGCTCACCGCCCGCCTCGCACGGACCGGCGTCGTGTCGGTCGACATCCGCTACAGCGGCTGGCAGTACGCGCGGCCGGACGAAGCGGCCGCGCTCGGCCTGGCGCGGCCCGGGCTGCGCGTCTATGTCCGCGAGGTCCATGTACGCCGGAACGGCGAACCGGCGGTGCTGGCGCGCAGCCTGACCACCATCGCCGGTATTCGCGGGCCGTGGAAGGGCCTGCGCACGCTGGGTCGCCGGCCGCTGGCCGCCCTGCTGTGGACCGACCCGCGCATCCGGCGCGGACCGTTCGAATTCGCGCGCCTGCCGCTCGGCGACCGCCCGCCGGCGCGCCGCTCCTGCTTCTGGCGGCACGGACAAGCACTGGTCGTGATGGAGGCCTTCGTCGGCCTGCCCTGGCCCGACGTGGGTTGGCTGCCGCGGCGGCGAAGCTGGCGGGCGTCCCGCTAACGGACTAACGGACCACCGGCTTCCAGATCACCACCGCGTAGCCGAGCGGCGTGATGAATGCCTTCGCGTAGTTGCCGCCGACATTCACGCGGCGGCCGCCGCCGGGCAGCGCGGAGATCACCAGTTCGGTCACCTGCTCGTCGGTCAGGCGGGTTTCGCCCTCCGAATGCCAGACCTTGATTCCGCCGCACTCGTCGCGGTCGACCAGCAGCTTGCGGTCGACCTTGGCATCGGCAATGTCGATGACGACGCCGTGCCCGGCGCGGAAGGCGCGCGCCGTTCCCGCCGACACCGTGTGGGCAGCGCCGCCTTGCGGCTCGGCGCTCGCCGCCAGCATCAGGATTTCGTCCTCGGTGAGGCGGGTCGCGCCTTCGGAATGCCAGACCGTGTAGCCGCCGCCCGGCTCCATCCGGATCAACAGGTTGTTGTCGGCCGCGGCCGCGATGTTCGCGACCAGCAGGAAAATCGCTGCCGGAAGTGCTCTCCTCAAGGGCATGGTCTCTTTCTTGTCGGGCCGGCTTGTGCTCAAATCCCGCCGACAAATGAAGATAGCAGTTAGCCAACTGATTGTCAGGTTCATGGAGCGCCTGGGCATCCGGCACGTATTCGGCATGCCTGGCGCGCACATCCTGCCGGTCTACGACGCCCTGTACGGCTCGAAGCAGCTCCGCAGCGTGCTGGTCAAGCACGAACAGGGCGCCTCCTTCATGGCCGGCGGCCTGGCGCGCGCCACCGGCACCATCGGCGCCTGCATCACCACCGCCGGGCCCGGCGCCACCAACCTCGTCACCGGCATCGCCAACGCGATGGCCGACAAGCTGCCCATCCTCATCGTCACCGGCGAAACCTCGACCTGGATCTTCGGCCGCGGCGGCCTGCAGGAAAGTTCGGGCGAAGGCGGCAGCCTCGACCAGGCGGAACTGTTCCGCGCCATCACGCGCTACCACCGCATCGTCGAGCGCACCGACTACCTGCCGCAGGTACTCAACCAGGCGGCGCGGACGTTGCTGTCGGCCAATCCCGGCCCCGTGCTGCTGTCCTTCCCGTACAACATCCAGAAGGAACTGGTCGACGCGGAGATCCTCGACGGCATCGCCTTCGGCGCCAGCGGCGGCCGCACCGCCTGCGGCCTGTCGGCCTCGGCCGCGGAACTCGCCGACCTGATCGCCGACGCGCGCTACCCGGTGATCGTCGCCGGCCACGGCTGCATCGCCGCCGGCGCGCAGGAGGAACTGGCGCAGGCGAGCGAACTGCTGGGCATCCCGGTCGCCACCACCCTGAAGGGCAAGGGCGTGCTCGCCGAATCGTCGCCGCTGAGCCTCGGCTGCCTGGGCGTCACCTCCGACGGCCGCGCCTACCGCTACATCGTCGACCACGCCGACCTCATCGTCTTCATCGGCACCGGCTTCAACGAGCGCACCAGCTACCTGTGGGACACGAAGCTGCTGGCCGGCAAGAAGGTCGTCCAGGTCGACAGCGAAGCCGACCAGCTCGAAAAGGTGTTCCGCGCCAACCTCGCCGTGCTCGGCGACGCCCGCGACATGCTCGGCGCGCTGCTGGCCGTCGCGCGCCACAACGCGACGCCGCGCAAGGCGCTCGACAGGCTCGCCGAGGCGATCGGCCAGCACCGCGTCGCCGAACGCTTCCGGCCCATCGAGCACCTGCTCGCCGGCATCGCCGAACGCTACTCGGGCAACGCGATGATCTTCGACGACAACATCATCGTCGCCCAGAGTTACCTGAAGGCCTCGCCGGGCATCCGCTACTACCCGAACTCGGGCATCTCCTCGCTCGGCCACGCGCTGCCGGCAGCGATCGGCGCCCGCTTCGCGCGCAGCGCGCCGACCTTCGCCATCCTCGGCGACGGCGGTTTCCAGATGTGCTGCATGGAGCTGATGACCGCCGTCAACTACGGCATCCCGGTCAACGCCGTGGTCATCAACAACGGCGCCATGGGCCTGATCCGCAAGAACCAGTTCCAGCTCTACGGCGGCCGCTACATCGACTGCGACTTCCGCAATCCAGATTACGCGCTGCTGGCGCAATCGTTCGGCATCCGCCACTGGAAGATCGAGGCCGAGGCCGATGTGGACGCCATGTTCGCGCAGGCCGATCTGGCCAACGAGATCAACCTGGTCGAAGTGATGTGGGACAAGAATGCCTTCCCCAGCTACCTCTCTGACCGCTGACATCGTCGCGGCGGAGGCGGCACTGTGGGCGCAGGGCTACGACGCGGCGCAGCTGGCCGGCTACCAGGCTGCGCATCGCCAACTCGAAGACCGGATCGCAGCGCAAGGGATTGACCACCGCCACAAGTTCATCGTCTTCGTGCCGGTCGCCGACCGGCCGCAGCAGCTCGCCGCCTGCCTCGACAGCCTGCTCGCGCTCTGCCGCGCCTACGGCTACGGCGGCATGCGCGACGGCCGCTGGCGCAAGGTCGAGGTCGTGATCGCCGAAGACAGCGTCGAGCCGGCCAGCGTCGCCGGCCATCGCGCGCTGGCCGACCGCATGAATGCGCTCGGACTGACCACGCGGCACTTCGGCCCGCAGGAGCAGGCCGCGCTACTCGCCTCGCTCGACGCTGCGGAGCGCGCCGCGCTCGCGCCGGCGCTCGGCGACACCACGCCCACCTACCGGGGACACAAAGGCCAGGGCGCGATGCGCAACCTCGCGCATCTGCATCTCACGCGCATGCAAGCCGCCGAGCCGGACCAGCGACTGCTGTTCTGGTCCATCGACAGCGACCAGGAATTCAGCGTCAAGGTCGGCACTCCGGCCGGCGACGTGGAAGCCTGCGCGGTGAGCTTCTTCCACCGCCTCGACGAAATCTTCGACCGCAGCGATGCGCTGCTGCTGACCGGCAAGGTGGTCGGCGACCCGCCCGTCTCGCCGGCGGTGATGACCGGCAATTTCCTCGCCGACGTGCTCGGCTTCCTGGCCGAGGCCGCCGAGGGCGACCCGCGCTCGGTCTGCCGCCACCACGATCATGCGCTGCATCGCCAGGGCGAAGCCGCCTATCACGACATGGCCGGGCGCTTCGGCTTCCGCCAGGCCGACGAAGCCCATGGCTACCCCTGCCCGCTCGAAGGCTGGCACACCGAGGCCGACTGCGTCGCGCAATTCGCGAGCCGCCTCGCCGGCTTCTTCTACGGCGAGCACCCGACCCGCGTCTCGCGCTACGTGCACGACGACCTCTGGCGCACGGTGCAGCCGGCGCGCACCGTCTATGCGGGCAACTATGTGGCCCGGCCCGAGGCGCTGGCCCACTACATCCCCTTCGCGCCGCTGCGCCTGCGCATGTCCGGCCCGACGCTCGGCCGCATGCTGAAGGCGCAACTCGGGCCGCGCTTCGTCTCGGCCAACCTGCCGATGCTGCACAAGCGCACGGTGGCGGGCGGCACGCAGTCCGAGTTCAGGCCCGGCGTGGCCGAGCGCGACGCACGCGTCGACCTCAACGGCGAATTCGAACGGCAGTTCCTCGGCGACGTGATGCTGTTCTCCATGGAACGCCTGACGGCCGGCGGCTACCCGATGCGGCGTGTCGCCACGGCTGACTTTTCGGCGATCCTCGATGCGGTGCGCGACGAACTGCTCGGCGAGTACAACGCCCGGCGGGCGGACATCCTCGCCAAGGTCGAACGCCTGCGCGAACGGCTCGACGACCCGACCGCCTGGTGGCGCGCCACCGCGCACGGCGGTGCGATCGGGGACTTCCGCAACTTCGTCGACAACGTCGCCCGCAATTTCGCCGACGACGCGCCCTGGCGCGAACGCATCGACTCCATGGAAAACTGGCAACGCTGGCGCGCAGCGCTGGCCACCGCGCTCGATCGCCATCCCGACGACGCGCAGGCCTGGGCTGCCGCAATTTCGCGCATGGCCCGCCGTGCTTGAACCGGTGCGCGGCTGGCTGCACCGTCGCCAGCGACCGGCCCGCTACACGCAGCTCGCGGAGCTGATCGGCAACCAGCGCCTGAGCCGCGCGCAGGTATTGCAGAAGCAGCGCGACGATCTGGCCCGCATGGTCGCCTTCGCGGCGGAGCACGTGCCTTGGTACCGCCAACGCTTCGCAGACATCTCCGACTTTGGCGCGCTGCCGATCCTGACCAAGCCCGACGTGATCGAACATCTCGACGACCTGCTCGCCGATACGGCCGACCGCAGCGAAGCGAAGATCGGCCACACTGGCGGCTCGACCGGCAAGCCGCTCGCCTTCTGGTACGACGAGGCGAAGCACGAGCTGATGCGCGCGGGGATGATGCGCAGCTACATGGGTTCGGGCTGGCGGCCGGGCCGGAAAATCCTCAACTTCTGGGGTGCGCGCCAGGACACGGTGGCGGGCGGCGTGTTCGGTGCCGCGATCGACGCGAAATGGGCCGACTTCATCGCCGCCGAGCGCACCGTCGCCGCCTTCGAGTACACGGAACGGCAGCTGCGCGAGTGGGCCGACCACATTCGGGCGTACCGCCCCGTGCTGCTGCAAGGCTACGCGTCCATCCTCGCGGAGCTGGCGCGCTTCGTGATCGACGAGCGGATCGCCATGCCGACGTCGCTGATCGGCGTGTACTCGACCGCCGAGGTGCTGGAAGACCGCCAGCGCGAGCTGATGGAACGCGCCTTTTCGTGCCGCGCGTTCAACCAGTACGGCAGCCGCGAGGTGCCCAACATCGCCTGCGAATGCCGCCGCGGCCGCATGCATGTGTTCACCGACATGGTGTTCCTGGAGTCGGCCGCCGACGAGCGGCTGCTGGTCACCTCGCTGACCAACCGGCTGATGCCGACGATCCGCTACGACATCGGGGATTCGGGGCGCCTGCTCGACGGCGACTGCGATTGCGGCTGGCCGTTCCCGCTGATGGAAATGGGCATGTGCCGCCAGAACGACCTGATCCGCACGCCCGGCGGCAAGACGGTGCATCCGTCGACCTTCAACCGCCTGCTCTACGGCCTGACGCAGATCCGCCAGTACCAGTGGCGGCAGACCGCGCCGGACCGGATGGTGCTCAGCGTGGTCGCATCACCGGCGTTGAGCGAAGCATTCGTGAATGGCTTGCGCGCAAACCTCCGTGCCGAGGTCGATGCCGGAATGGAACTGGAAGTGCTCCATGTCGAGGAGATTCCCCGCACCGCCTCGGGCAAGCACCGCTTCGTGATCGGCTTCCAGCCGTAGCGACCTGCCGTGGCGTATCGCCACGGCTGACTTCCAGGGAAGCTAGACCAGCGCGACCTCGGAAACGCTGACGGTGACGCGAAAGTCGGCGTTGTAGCAGACCAGCTTGCGCAGCCTGCGGCTGGCGGTGGCCACCAGGAAGCGGTTGTCCGGCGCGACCACCGGGCGGCGGGCCTGCGCGACGAGGCGCTGGAAAACATTCCGCTCCAGGCGAACGATATGTCCCACGTACTTGTCGGGATTTTCCATCGCGGCGCTCCTCCGTTTTTCTTGTTCAGATGCGACGGTTTCATCGTCCGCCTCGCGCGTGGCGCGGGCAATAGCGCGTTCGGACTAACGCCAACGGCATGGAGTCGTACTTAAGTCGTATTGCAGCGCCGCATTTGCGGCAGCGTCAATTGCTCACGACGCAGTCGCCGCCATTGTGCTTGGCACGATACATGGCGGCGTCGGCCATGCGCATCGCCGCATCGATGGATTCCGGCGGCTGCTCGAACGTCACGCCGCCGATGCTGGCCGTGATGGTGAAGCCGGAGTCCCTCATGCCGTCGGCGACGGCGCGACGAAGCTGCTGGCAGATACTGGCGCAGGCGGCCTTCGGCGTATTGGGCAGCAGCACGACGAACTCGTCGCCGCCGATGCGGGCGACCGAATCGGCGCGGCGGATATTGTTGCGGACCGCCTCGGCGAGATGACGCAATGCCAGGTCGCCGACGTAATGCCCGCGCGTGTCGTTCAGCGCCTTGAAGCCGTCGAGATCCAGCAACAGGATCGAGAACTCGCCGCCGTAGCGCGCCTGGCGCTCGATCTCCTGCTCTGCAACACGCACGAAGGCGCGCCGGTTCATCAGCCCGGTCAGATCGTCGGTACGCGCCAGATTCAGGACCTTCAGGTAACTCACCCGGGCCGTATCGGCCACCGAAAAACACACTGCGGCGACGAGGCATTCGAGAATGGCGTTGCCCGCCAGCGTGGCGATGGAAGCGCCGAAATGGACGAATGCGATCGCCTCAAGAACCAGCGCGACCGCGAGGCCGGCCAGATACAGGGAACGCCGCCCCGAGTGCATGCCGATGGCCAGCAGCGGCAATACGTACAGGATATGGATGCGAAGACCGCTGTCCGGCAACATGATGTTGGCGACGAAGATCGCCAGCATCGCGACGATGCTGGCCACGAACACCGCGCGCTCGGGAAGCTTCCCGGGCGCCGCCAGCCGAAACAGGGAATCCGCATTCATGCCGGAAATATTACTACCGATATAGAAATCGATAACCCGTCAACCCGGTCGGGAACAAGGTCTTGCCCGGATTGTCGCTCGTGTGTTCTGGTGCCGGGAGAGGGACTCGAACCCTCACACCTTGCGGCGGCGGATTTTGAATCCGCTGCGTCTACCGATTCCGCCATCCCGGCCGGGAGATGAAGCCGCGTAGAATGCGCGCCTTCGCGTGGAAGGCGCGCATTATCCGCGAATCCGCCGTTTGCCACAACCGATGCCGACCCTCGACGATTTCGACTACTGCCTGCCGCCGGAGCGCATCGCCCAGATGCCGCCGGCCGAGCGCTCCGCCAGCCGCCTGCTGGTAATGCGCGGCGCGGCGCTCGAGGACCGCGCCATCCGCGACCTGCCCGCGCTGCTCGCGCCCGGCGACCTGCTGGTGATGAACGACACGCGCGTCATCCATGCGCGACTGTTTGGCCGCAAGGACACGGGCGGCCAGGTCGAGGTGCTGGTCGAACGCATCGCCGCCGACGGCGAAGTGATCGCCCAGGTACGCGCCAGCAAGCCTCCCAGGCCAGGCTCGCGCCTGCTGCTCGAAGAGACGATCGACGTGGAGGTACTGGGCCGCATCGGCGAGTTCTGGCGGCTGACTTTTCCCGGCGACGCCATCGAGCTGGTCGAGCGCCACGGCCGCCTGCCGCTGCCGCCCTACATCGAACACCCCGCGACCACCGCCGACGAGGAGCGCTACCAGACGGTATTCGCCCGCGAGAAGGGTTCCGTTGCGGCACCCACCGCCGGCCTGCATTTCGATCCGCCGCTGCTGGCCGAATTGGCCGCGCGCGGCATCGAAGCCGCGCACGTCACCCTGCACGTCGGCGCCGGCACCTTCCAGCCGGTGCGGGTGCACGACCTCGCCGAGCATCGCATGCATCGCGAGCGCTACGTCGTGCCGCAAGCCACCGTCGATGCCATCGCCGCCTGCCGCTCCCGGGGCGGGCGCGTGGTGGCCGTCGGCACGACGACGCTGCGCACGCTGGAAACCGCCGCACTGGACGGTGAACTGAAGGCCGGCGAAGGCGAGAGCGAACTCTTCGTCACGCCGGGTTTCGAATTCCGCGTCGTCGATGTGCTGCTGACCAACTTCCACCTGCCGAAGTCGACGCTGCTGATGCTGGTCTCGGCCTTCGGCGGCCTCGACAACATTCGCGCCGCCTACCGGCACGCGATCGATCACCACTACCGCTTCTTCAGCTACGGCGACGCCATGCTGATCCTGTAAAGACTGGTTACTTCCACTGATGGATTCATCAAAGGATGAATCCTGCATGGTGTGCGGCAACTGATCGTCGCCTCAAATTCGCTCCGGGGGCCTGCTACTCGCAGGCAGGATGGTCCGGTCTGCGATCAG
>JAEHDA010000188.1 GCA_016880655.1 Rhodocyclaceae bacterium | reverse complement strand
TCGCCGGTGGAAAGAATCTGTTCCAGGTGTTTCTTGTTGTTGATGACGAAACTCAGGGTTTTCAGCCTGCCGTCGCCGCCGATGTACCGGAAATTAAGCATCTTGATGCCGTTGCCTTCGATGAACTTGATGATGTCTTTCCTGGTAAAATCTTCCGCCGGCTTATCCAGGTATTGAACCAATTTATTAGGGTTTAAAGCGATTACGTCTTGCATGGCCGAATGGCGTTCGGACGACTTCGCGACGGGTTACCTCGAGGTTGCCCAACTGGGTCAGGCCGCTGCCGCCGATTACTGCAAGCATGTGAAATTCCTTGGAAATATTGCGGAATTCTAGCATGTGACCCCTGCTTGCCATGCTAGAATGCGACCCCTTCTGATGCAGTCCCTACCGGTGTTTCTCCATGTCCCGCCCGCTCCGCAACATCGCCATCATCGCCCACGTCGACCATGGCAAAACGACCCTCGTCGACCAATTGCTCCGCCAGTCCGGCACCTTCGCCGCACACCAGCAGGTCACCGAGCGGGTCATGGATTCCAACGACCTCGAAAAGGAACGTGGCATCACGATTCTGGCCAAGAATTGCGCCATTGATTTCGAAGGCACCCACATCAACATCGTCGACACGCCGGGCCACGCCGACTTCGGCGGCGAGGTGGAACGCGTCCTGTCGATGGTCGACGGCGTGCTGCTGCTGGTCGATGCCGTCGAAGGCCCGATGCCGCAGACGCGCTTCGTCACCCGCAAGGCGCTGGCGCTGGGCCTGAAGCCCATCGTCGTCATCAACAAGATCGACCGGCCCGGCGCTCGCCCCGACTGGGTCATCAACCACACCTTCGACCTGTTCGACAAGCTCGGCGCGACCGAGGAGCAGCTCGATTTCCCGGTCGTCTACGCCTCGGCACTGAACGGCTATGCCATGATGGCCTCGCACACCCCCGGTACCGACATGCGGCCGCTCTACGAAGCGATCCTGCGCCACGTGCCGCCGCCCGACGTCGATTCCTCCGCGCCACTGCAACTGCAAATCTGTTCGCTGGACTACAACTCCTACGTCGGCCGCATCGGCATCGGCCGGATCAAGAAGGGCCACATCCAGCCCGGCCAGGAAGTCGCCGTCATGTATGGCGATGAGGCCCGGGGCCGCGCCAAGATCGGCCAGGTGCTGACCTTCCAGGGCCTGGAACGCCAGCAGGCCCAGGATGCCGAAGCCGGCGACATCGTCCTGGTCACCGGCATCGAGCAAGTGGGCATCGGCGTCACGCTGTGCGCCCTCGAGAACCCCGTCGGCATGCCGCCCATCGCGGTCGACGAGCCGACACTGACCATGAACATCCAGGTCAATACCTCGCCGCTGGCCGGCAAGGAAGGCAAGTTCGTCACCAGCCGCCAGATCCGCGACCGGCTGCAAAAGGAACTGCTCTCCAACGTCGCGCTACGCGTAGTGGAGACTGAAGATGCCGACGTGTTCGAGGTTTCCGGCCGTGGCGAACTGCATCTGACCATCCTGCTGGAAAACATGCGCCGCGAAGGTTATGAAATGGCGGTATCGCGACCGCGCGTGCTGTTCAAGGAAATCAACGGCGAGAAGCAGGAACCCTACGAAATGCTGACCGTGGACGTCGAAGAGGCGAACCAGGGCGGCGTCATGGAAGAACTCGGCCGTCGCCGCGGCGACCTTCAGGACATGCAACCGGACGGGAAGGGTCGCGTCCGCCTCGACTACCGCATTCCGGCCCGCGGCCTGATCGGTTTCCAGGGCGAATTCCTGACCCTGACGCGCGGCACCGGCATGGCCAGCCACGTGTTCGACGATTACGGTCCGATGGCCGGCACCATGGCCGAACGCCGCAATGGCGTGCTGATCTCCGCCGAGGACGGCCCCGCCGTCGCCTACGCGCTGTGGAAGCTACAGGACCGCGGCCGCATGTTCGTCTCGCCTGGCGATCCGCTCTACGAAGGCATCATCATTGGCATCCACAGCCGGGACAACGACCTGGTGGTGAATCCGATCAAGGGCAAGCAGTTGACCAACGTTCGCGCCTCCGGCACCGACGAAGCCGTGCGCCTGGTGCCGCCGGTCCAGCTGACGCTGGAATCCGCGGTCGAATTCATCGCCGACGACGAACTGGTGGAAATCACGCCGAAGTCGATCCGCCTGCGCAAGCGCTTCCTGAAGGCCCACGAGCGCAAGCGCGCCGGGCGCGAAGAGGCTGCCTGACCGGGAAAAGTCAGCCGCGGTGATACGCCGAATGGTTCCCGAAAAGGAGATCGCGCCATGAAGACACCACACTGGCTCAATGTCGTTGCCGCCACGCTGACCGCCGCCGTCCTGCCGGCCTGCGACGTCATCAACCTCCAGGAACTCAAGCCGGGCGTATCGACCGCGGCCGAAGTCCGCTCGCGCATGGGCAATCCGGCCGAGGAGTATCGCAATCCGGACGGCTCGGTGACCTGGGAATTCAACCGGCAACCGAACGGCATCGACTGCTACATGATCACCATCGGCCCCGACCAAATCCTCCAGAAGGTCGAGCAGGTGCTGACCGAGGCCAACTTGGCGAAAGTGACGGTCGGCATGGATCGCGCCGAGGTGCGCCGCCTGCTGGGCGCACCGGGCTCGAAGACCACCTACCAGAACTCGCAGGAAGAGGTCTGGGACTGGCGCGTGGCGGGAATGATCCAGACCGAGGAAGCCCACTTCCACGCCCACTTCGATCCCGCAACCGGACTGGTCACGCGCACCAGTCGCCGCGTCGAAGTCCGAGGTTAGCGCCCCGCGAGGGCGTAGATCGCCGGCAGGTTGCGCCAGGCACCGTCCACGTCCATCCCGCAGCCGAATACGTACCGGTTGGGCAGCCGCAGGCCGACGAAGTCGGGGCGGATCGGCTTGGCGCGACCGAGTTCCTTTTCCGCCAGCACGGCAACCAGGCACTCGCGGGCGCCCTGCGCCATCAGCCGCGCCTTGATCGCTGCCAGTGTGATGCCTTCGTCGAGAATGTCGTCGAGCACCAGCACCACGCGCCCGACCACCGCCGTACGCGGTTCGACCACCCAGGTCAGTTCGCCGCCCGCGGTGGAAGCGCCATAGCGGGTCACATGCACGTAATCGTGCTCCAACGGAAACGGCAGGCAGGGCAACAGCTGCCCGGCGAAGATGATTCCACCGCCCATCACGGTCAGCACCAGCGGATGGGCGCCTTCCAGATGCGTCGTGATCTCGGTGGCCAGGCGGTCGATCGCCCCGGTGACCTCGGCCGCGGAATGGATCAGGTCAGCATCTGCGAGGATGCGCTTCGCCTCGTCGGGGGTCATGCGCCACCGAGCTGTTTCAGGTAGGCGCCGAACGCTTCGCCCACCTCAGGATGACGCAGGCCGAGCTCGATCGTCGCCTGTAGGTAACCGAGCTTCGAGCCGCAGTCATAGCGGGTACCTTGATAGCGGTAGGCGAGAATCTGCTGCTCCTGCATCAACGAGGCGATGCCGTCGGTAAGCTGGATTTCCCCGCCCGAGCCCGGCCGGACCTTTTCCAGATGATGGAAGATGCGCGGCGTCAGCACATAGCGACCGACCACCGCCAGCGTCGATGGCGCATCCTCGGGCTTCGGTTTTTCGACGATCGCCGAAATCTGCTCCACGCGCTCCGCAAGCGGGCGGGCCGCGACGATGCCGTAGCTGCGCGTGTCCGCGCGCGGCACGTCCTGTACGCCCAGCACCGAGCAATGGTAGTAGTTGAAGGTATCGACCATCTGCTTCATGACCGGCGGATTGCCGTCGAGCAGGTCGTCGGCCAGCAGCACCGCGAACGGCTCGTCGCCCACCGCCGGCTTGGCGCAGAGCACCGCGTGGCCAAGACCCAGCGCTTCGGCCTGGCGGATGTAGATGCAGTTGATGTTCTTGGGCAGCATGTTGCGCACGAACTCGAGCATTTCCGTCTTGCCGCGCGCCTCCAGTTCGCTCTCCAGTTCGTAGGCCTTGTCGAAGTGATCCTCGATGGCGCGCTTGGATCGGCCGGTCACGAAGATCATGTCGGTAATGCCCGCCGCCACCGCCTCCTCGACCGCGTACTGGATCAGCGGTTTGTCGACGATCGGCATCATCTCCTTCGGGCTGGCCTTGGTGGCCGGCAGGAAGCGGGTGCCCATGCCGGCGACCGGGAACACAGCCTTGGTGACCTTCTTCATGATTCAAGCAACTCCTTCAATTGTTGTTCATCCAGAATTATGAGGCCCAATTCGCGCGCCTTGTCGAGCTTCGACCCGGCTTCCGAACCAGCCACCACGAAATCGGTCTTCTTCGAGACGGAGCCGGCCACCTTGCCGCCCTCGGCTTCGATCATCGCCTTGGCCTCGTCGCGCGACAGCGTCGGCAGCGCACCGGTGAGCACGAAGGTCTTGCC
>JAEHDA010000187.1 GCA_016880655.1 Rhodocyclaceae bacterium | reverse complement strand
TACCGCATGGAACGCAACGGCGTGCTGATCGACGTTTTTTCGCTGGCCCAGCAGAGCGACGAACTCGGCCGCAAGATGCTGGCGCTGGAAGCCGAGGCGCAGCAGCTCGCCGGCCAGCCGTTCAACCTGAGTTCGCCCAAGCAGCTCGGCGAGATCCTGTTCGGCCAGCTCGGCCTGCCCGTCGTCAAGAAGACGCCCGGCGGCGCGCCGTCGACCGACGAGGAAGTGCTGGAAAAGCTCGCCGAGGACTTCCCGCTGCCGCGCAAGATCCTCGACTACCGCGGCGTCGCCAAGCTCAAGAACACCTACACCGACAAGCTGCCGCGCATGGTCAATCCCGCCACCGGCCGTGTGCATACCAGTTTCTCGCAGGCCGTGGCGGTGACCGGCCGGCTCGCGTCCAGCGAGCCGAACCTGCAAAACATTCCGGTCCGCACCGCGGAAGGGCGGCGCATCCGCTCGGCCTTCATCGCGCCGCCCGGCCATGCGCTGGTTTCCGCCGACTACTCGCAGATCGAGTTGCGCATCATGGCGCACCTTTCCAACGATGCCCGCCTGCTCGAAGCCTTCGCGCGCGGCGAGGACATCCACCGCGCCACGGCGGCCGAGGTGTTCGGCATCACGCCGCTGGAGGTCGGACCGGACCAGCGGCGCGCGGCGAAGGCGATCAACTTCGGCCTTATCTACGGCATGAGCGCCTTCGGCCTGGCGAAGCAGATCAACGTCGAGCGCAGCGCGGCACAGGCCTACATGGACCGCTATTTCGCCCGCTACCCCGGCGTCGCCCGCTACATGGAAGAGACCCGGGCGCTGGCGCGCGACAAGGGCTACGTCGAGACCGTGTTCGGCCGCCGCCTCTGGCTGCCCGAGATAAAGTCAGGCGTGGCGGCACGCCGGCAAGGGGCGGAACGGGCCGCCATCAATGCGCCGATGCAGGGCACCGCCGCCGACCTGGTCAAGCGGGCGATGATCGCCGTGCAGGGCTGGCTCGACGAGCAGCGGCTGGCGACGAAACTCATCCTCCAGGTGCACGACGAACTGGTGCTGGAAGTACCGGACGGCGAGATTCCGATCGTGCGCGAGCAACTGCCGAAGCTGATGGGCAGCGTGGCCAGGCTGGCGGTGCCGCTGCTGGTGGAAGTCGGCGTCGGCCCGAACTGGGATCAAGCGCACTGAGAGCCCGCTGAGGACGCACCGGCAAATCGCTAGCCCTGCGACCGGTTGCGGGCGGCAAGGTAGAGCGCGAACGTCATCACGGCCAGCAGCGCGTATTCCCGGAACCAGGGTGAGCCAACCATGCCATTGACCGCGGGCAGCAGCAAGCCGCCCAGGGCGCCCCACCAGGGCCACCCGATCCGGTTGGCGCGCGCATCGCGAAACAGTTGCCAGGCCACGATGCCAAACAGCGCCAGCATGGCGGACAGGCCGACGATGCCCTCTTCGATGTACTTGGTCAGATACATGTTGTGGGCGTGCACCGGCTGCCGCGTTTCGACCGGAAAGCGCAGCGGCGGATCGAAATGGAGCTTTTCGGTGTCGATCTGGAGGAAGTTGCGCGGGCCGATGCCGAACAGCCAGTGGCTTCCGGTCTTGATCCAGGCCACGGCGATGCGCCAGTGGTCGACGCGGAACTGGTCGTTGCTCGAAACGGAACCGGCAACGACCAGATCGGCCATTTCGTTGGCCTTGTGCTCGACGCGCGACTTGATGACCGACTCCGGCATCGCGAAGTAGGCGATCGCGACGATGGCCGCGAGTACGGCGATGGACACGACCATGCGCCCGCGATAGCGCGCGACCAATCCGGCCGCCAGCACGACCAGGAAGGTCATGACGACTGCGCGGCTGGTCATCGCCATCAGAACGAAGCCGAGAAACATGCTGCCCGCGACCAGCAGCCAGCGCGGCCAGCGGCTGCTGTCGATCGCCAGGCCGACGCACAGCAGCAGCGCGATGCTCACGTACAGCGAGGAGCGGATCGAGCCCGGAATGGCCGGCAGGCTGATTGGCCAGATATCGGTGAGGAGGTAGGTACGCAAGGCCAGTGCCCCGGCGATCACGCTGCCTGCCACCAGGGCCAAGGCAAGCCGGCGCAGTTGTATGGCGCTGTAGCCGCCATGCCGGATGGCGACGAACACGACCAGATGGCTGAGCGCCTCCGCCAGGCCCTGGTAGCGCCCGGCCGACGGCAACCCGAATATCGAACTGAGCAGCGACGCCGCGGCAAGGCCGACCAGACAGTAGTCGAAGCCGTCGAACTGCCGCAACAGGGCGGAACCGCGAATCGCAAGACGCGCCAGCGTTGCCAGCAACAACAGGACGGCCAGAATCTTGGTCGGCTGGTTCAAGGTCGGCACCGCGAACGCAAGTCCGGCCAGCAGCCAGAAGCTGGCTTGGCGGAGGAATCGGTCGAGCTTCTCTTGCGGCGTGCTCATGGCGTGGATAGCACCTTCCGATAGACGGCCAGCGTGTCGTCGATCTGCTTGTCGAAGGTCAGGTGCTCCAATGCGTACTCCCGGGCGCGGCGTGCCAGCGCGGCTGACTTTTCCGGTTCGGCAAGACAGTCGCGCAGCGCCGCCGCCAGTGCCGCGGCATCGCCGGGCGGCACGACGCGGCCGGTCTCGCCGTCATGCACCACTTCCGTCAGGCCGCCGGCCGACGAACAGATGACCGGCGTTCCGACCAGCATGGCCTGCGGCATCACCTGCGAGGTAGCCTCGTTCTTCAGCGACGGCAGCACGCAGACCGACATCACCTTCATGCAGGCCGGCACGTCGTCGCGATGGCCGGCGAACACGACGCGATCGCCAATGCCCAGCTGGTCTGCCCAGAGCGGGAGATGCTCGCGCAACGGACCGTCGCCGACGACCAGGAGAATGAAGTCGGGCTGCTCCTGCGCCAGCAGCGCGCAGGCTTCCAGCAGAACGCGATGGCCCTTCCAGCTGCGCAGCACGGCGACGATGCCGACCACCTGCTTGCCCCGTTCGCGTCCTGCCAGCAGTTCGCGCACGGCGCCGGTGTCGACCTCCGGCGCAAAGCGCCGATGGTCGGCGCCAGCGGGAACCGAGAAATGCTTGCGCGGATCGCAACGGCAATTGTCGACAAGGTGGTCCCGAATGTGGCGGCCGCTGGAAATCACCGCGTTGGGCAGCCAGTTGTAGACCAGTCGGGCGTTGAGGCCGGGCTTGACGGCCGACGACAGATGCCGGCTGCGCACGACCTTGAGCCCCGCCAGCTTGCCGGCCAGGCCGCCGCACCAGCTGTCGATCGAGCTGTGGGTGTGGATGATGTCGCAGCCGCCTTCCAGCGCCAGGTGACGCAGGCCGAGGATGGTGGCCGGGTCGAGCCTTCCGGAAAACGGCAGGTGGTCGACCCGGAAGCCGGCCCGCTCCGCCTCCCCGGCAATCCGCGACTCCCTGCGGCAGGCGAGTTGCATCCCCACGCCGCGCTCGCGGAACGCCTTCATTTCGGCCATTACGCGGATCTCCTGGCCGCCCCAGCCCAGCGACCATTCCGTGTGCAGGACGCGTATCGGCTTGTCGGTGCTCATCAACGTGCGATGCCCGCTTCGATGAGGATGGTGCCGGCGAAGTCGATATCGAGGTAGCGATGCGCGATTGCGCCGACATGCAGTCGGAACCAGCGCCGCAGCCAGGCATCGTTGTAGATCCGATGGACGCTGGGCGACGCGAAGCCGGCCATCATCATCAGGCCGCCGAGTTCCTCGTACTTGTACGGCGTCCTGTGCGTGATGTCGCCCCAGTAGCGGTGCGGATGGTAGAGGTTGGGGGTACCGAGCAGCAGCGTGCCGTTGTCGCGCAGCCTGCCGCGCAGGGTTGTCAGCAATGCCAGCCCCTCGTCGGCCGTGAGGTGTTCGATCAATTCGAAGGCGTAGATGCAGTCGAACTGCCCGTCGACATCGTCGAGCCGGTGGTAGTCCTGCTCCGTTTCCGGATCGATGTCGAAGGAGCGGTACTCGATGCCGGGCCGCAGGGCTTGCAGCTTGCGACCGAAGCGTCGATCGCCGGCCCCGACCTCGAGCACGCGCGCGCCGTCGCGGACTATGGCGAGCAGCCGATCCATCTCCTTCTTGACCAGCGGAACCGACCAGATGGTCGGATAGCGCTGCTTCACCTGCTGCCGGTGGCGATAGAGCGCGGACCAGGAGTCGATCGTCGTCATGTCATTCGGCGCCGCGCCGGCCGACCACGCGGGCGGGCACGCCGCGGGCGACGGCATAGGCCGGGATGTCCCGGGTGACCACGGCCCCCGCGCCGATCACCGCGCCGCGACCGATGCTGACCCCGTCGAGCACGACCGCGCCGGTGGCGAGCCACACATCGTCGCCGATGCGGATGCCCTTGCGGGTACCGCCCTGCTCGCGGATCGGAATGTCGGTGCGGGCGAAGACGTGGTTCTCGGGGACGAACACGACGTGGGAGGCGATCAGGCAGTCGTTGCCGATGTCCAGGCCGCCGTGGCCGTAGAGCACGCAGAACGGCCCCACCGTGGACCGCGCACCGATTCGTATTTGGCCGCCGCGCGTCTCGACGACGACGAACGGGCCCAGCGACGTCTGCTCGCCGAAGGCAATGCCGCCGGTCGCGGCATTGAGCTCGGTCTGTCGCCCGACGCGACAACGCCTGCCGAGCGCGATGTTGCCGCTGCCGCGAATGACGGCCGACGACGAGATGCGCGCCTCGGCCCTCAGTGCGAGCCACCAGAAGCGGGGATGACGGAAGGGCATCAGCACGATCGCAGGGGAAGACGCGTGGCCTCGGGGAAATCCATTGATGGAGCGCGGATTTTACCCGAGCGGACTTATGGCCGGCAGATCGAAGCCAGCGTGTCGATCAGCAGCGGCGTGGCGCTGGCCAGACTGTAGGCGTCGTGAACCCGCTGGCGTGCCGAGGCGCCGAGCCTGGTTCGGAGATCGACGCTGGCGCACAGTTCGCCGAGCGCCTGTTGCCACTGCCCGTCGGTGGTGACGGCGAAACCGTCGACCGCGTTGCGGACGATCTCCGCGTTGGCGCCGACGGCTGCGCAGACGACCGGCACGCCGGCCGCCATGTACTGGAGTGCTTTCAGCCCGCACTTGCCGCGCGACCACGGGTCGTCCGGCATCGGCATGATGCCTATGTCCATGTCGAGGATGTCGGTGACCTCCGTCGCTTCCGACCAGCGACGGTTCTCGACCTCGATGCCCGGCAGCAGGAGATCCTTGTCCGAGACGATCAGAAGCCGAAACCCCTGGGCCGTCGCCAGCCGTTGCAGGATGGGCCGCATGGCGGCCAGATAGGGGTGGTTCACCGAGTGGCCGATCCAGCCGACGACCGGTTGCCTGTTCCCCCCGTGCTGGCGGGCCGGATAGCGATCGGTGTCGACGACGGTGGGCAGGACGACCACCCGGCGCGCGCGGGGCGCCGCATAGTCGGCGAGATAGCGGTTGCCCGCCAGCACCACGTCGGCGGCAGCCAACACCGCGTGCAGCCGGCGTTCGACGCGACGGCTGGCATGCGTCGAGCGGTTGCCGGACGGCGAGGTGAAGATGGCGTCGTCGAAGTCGAACACCAGCCGGCCGGTGCGCGCCAGCGAATTGACCAGGCCTTCGGGCAGCAGGCGCTTCTGCACGAAAGTCAGCCGTGCCTCGGCGGCGAGCATGCGAATTGCGCGCTGTTCGCGCCAGGCGGTGACGATCCGGCCGAGTCCCTTGCCGGGCCCGGCAGGCGGAAGGTGCAGTCGATGGGTGAGCCCGGCCGCTTCGATTGCGGGCAGGAACTGGAAGACTCGGTAACGGCTCGATGCGCCGCGCGGTCCCGAGACCGGCAGGAACAGGATGTCCGCCGGCATCAGCGACTCTCTCCCAGCTCGCGGTACAGGTCGGCCATCCGGTTCAGCATCCAGTCGAGCGAGTAGCCCTCGACGACCAACCGGTGGCCGCGTTCGGCGAGCTCGGCCGCCAATGTCCGGTCGTCGAGCAGCCGGCCGATGGCGCTGGCCAGCGCCGCGGCGTCGCCGGGCGGCACGGTCAGCGCGGTCTCATTGTTGCGCGCCACTTCCTCGATGCCGCCGACCGCGCTGGCCACGACGGGAACCCTGGCCGAATGCGCCTGTAGCAGCGCCTGCGGTACGCCCTCGGGAATGCGTGCCGAGAGCACGGCGACGTTCATGTCGGCGAGCAGGTCGGGGATGTCCTGGCGGAAACCGGTGATGAAGATTCGCTCGCGGTTGGCCAGCGTCGCGTGCATGGCCTCGAGATCCTTGCGCATCCAGCCGTCGCCGACCAGCAGGCAATGCAGGTCGGGGCGCAGCGCCGCCAGTTCGGCGCATGCCTTCAGGAATACGTCGGGCCCCTTGTCGCCGCGCAACACCGAGATCATGCCGACGACCGGGGCCGATTCCGGGATGCCCAGTTCGCGCCGCACGCGGCCGCGCTGGCCGCCCATGAAGCGTGCGACGTCGACGCCGGTCGGCACGGAAACGATCTTGCCGGCTTCGACGCCGCGTTCGATCAATCCCTGGCGGATCGACTCGCTGGTGGTGAGCACCACGTCGCTGAGCGAACCATAGACCATCTTGCCGAGGCCATGGCTGCGGATCGGATTGGCGACATGCCGGGCGCGGATGGTGCGAACGCCGAGCAGGCGTGCGACCAGGAAGGCGTTCCAGGAATCGCGCGAGCCGTGGGCGTTCACGATGTCGATATTCTCGCGCCACATGATCCGCGCGAACATCGCCATGCTGACCGGGTCGAGCCGGTTGTACATGGGCAGTGCGCAGGCCTTGAGGCCGCGCTTGTCGGCTTCCGCGAGGATCGGGTTGCCCGTGCGCGCGGCGAGCACGGATTCGATGCCGAAATCGACCAGGCGCTCCATTTCGAGCAGCACGCGCAACTCCTGGCCGCCGAGGTTGGGCGAGGATTCGGTGTGCAGCACGCGTATTTTTCGGCTCACTTCAGGCATCGTTCGAGGAGGTCGACGTAGTTGTCGAGGTAGCCTTCGAGGCTATATCCGCCTTCGATGGTGCGCCGCGCCGCCACACCGACGCGCCGCCGCAGTTCGGCGTCGGCGGCCAGCGCCAGCAGCGCATCGCGCCATGCAATGGTGTCCGCCGCCAGGAAGCCGTTCTCGCCATGGCGCACGATGTCGGCGTTGATGCCGACCGGCGAGGCGATTGCAGGCAGGCCGGCGGCCATGTACTGGAGCAGCTTGAAGCCGCCCTTGCCGCGATTCCAGAGCGAGTCGGCGAGCGGCATGATGCCGACATCGAAACCGTGCAGGTCCGCGACCTCCCCGGCGTGTCGCCACGGCTGACTTTCGACGCGAATGCCCGGCAGGTCGGGCGCGGCGTCGGCAATCACGCGCAAGCGGAAATCCGGCACCCGCGCCTGCACTTCGCGCAGGGCATCGGTGAGCGGCAGCAGCTGGTGCAGGTTGCCCTTGGTGCCGATCCAGCCAACGACGAAGCCATCCCGGCCTTCATGCGAGCCCTTTGCGGTCAGCCGTTCCGTGTCGATCGGCGTCGGCAGGATCGCAACGCCGTCGTGCCCGTCGCGAGGCCGCGCCGCCCGCGCAAACTCGGCTACATAGCGGTTGCCGGCGACGACCATGCGGCTGGCGGCGGCGATCGATGCGAAGCGCCCGAAGAAACGTCCCGTGACCGGTTCGTTGCGCTCCAGCTCATGGAACATGACGGCGTCGTCGACATCGAAGACGAGGCGCGGATTGGCCCGGCGCAACAGGCCCGTGTAGGCGGCCGGGAACAGCTTCTTCTGGAGCAGCACCAGATCGTGGCGGGCCGCCGCGCGCAGCAGTCCGACGCGACCGGACAGCGAATTCGATACTTCCCGCATCGTCACTCGCCAGCCACGCTGCCGCAGCCGGTCGGCCAGCGGCAGGATGCGCAGGCGGGTGCTGGGTTTGCCGACGCCGATGGTGACGACGAGAATCGAAGGCATCAATTCCGCCCTGCCAGCAGTTCGTTGTACAGGCCCGCGACGGCCGCGAGGTGCGACTTCATGTCGAACATCCGTTCGGCCGCCGCGGGATTGCCGGCGCCCATGCGCTTCGCTTCCCTGCCGCCATCGGCCGCCATGGCCCGCATCGCGTCGGCGAGGGCCGGCACGTCGCCCGGGGGAATCCGCAGCCCGTGTACGTTGTGCTCGATCATGTCCTCGACTGCGCCGACGGTGGTGGCGATGACCGGCAGGCCGGCCGCCATGCCTTCCATGATGGTGCGCGGGAACGCCTCGCCCAGGGATGGCAGGATCAGGCAGTCGGAACCCCACAGCAGCGGCCGCACATCGCTCGATTCGCCATGCAGCCGGACGGCGGCCTTGAGTGCGGGATCGCCGTCCAGCAACGCGTTGAGGGCGGCCAGCTCCTCCTGCTCTGCCACCCGGCCGACGATCAGCAACCGGCACCGCGGCAACTCGGGGAGGATGCGGGCCAGTGCCTGCGCAGCCCGCAGTTGCCCCTTGCGGTTCTCGATGCTGCCCACCAGCACGAACACGAATTCGCCTTCCGCGTAAGCGAGCGCCGCCTTCGCGTCGTTGCCCGCCGGGCGGCGGAAGCGGCCGATGTCGACCCCGTTGAAGATGCGCCGGGTCTTGCCGGGCGTGTCGAAGAAGGCAGCCTGGGGGCTGGTCAGGACGATGATGCGGCTGGCCAGGCGCGTGATCCAGGGGCGCTGGCGCGCCATGCGCTTGTCCTCGACCGCCTCGCGGATGTGCCACACCACGGGCACCTTGAGCAGCCAGGCGGCAAGCGCCACATACTTGGAAAAGGGCACGGCCGAATTGACGTGGACCAGTCGCACTTTCTCGCTGCGGATCAATGCCTGGACGCTGCGGATCATGCCGAGACGAAACAAACCCTGGCGCTTGATCTCGACGACGCGAAAGCCGTCGGCCTTGAGCCGGTCGGCGAGCTCCCCGGGCTTGCTGAACAGGAACAGCGGCGTGTAGCCGCGCTCGGGCAGTCGGGTGCCGAGTTCGACCAGGCTGACCGCCGAGCCCATCCGGCTGGCATGGTGCGAGGCGAGCAGAATCGTTCCCGACGGCATGGCGGACTAGCCTGTGGCGCCGACGGTGGCGGCTTCATCGCGGAACTGGATTTCGTACAGCTTGCGATATTCGCCGCCGTGGGCGAGCAGTTCGTCGTGCGTACCGTGCTCGATGACGCGGCCCTGCGACATGACCAGGATGCGGTCGGCGCGGCGCACGGTGGACAGGCGGTGGGCGATGACGATGGTCGTTGCCGTGCCGGTGAGCGCCTCGATGGCGGATTGCACGTATTGCTCGGACTCCGAATCGAGCGCCGAGGTCGCTTCGTCGAGCAGCAGGATCGGCGCGTTCTTGAGCACGGCGCGGGCGATCGCCAGGCGCTGCCGCTGGCCGCCGGACAGGCGGATGCCCTTGTCGCCGATCTCGGTGCCGAACCCGGCCGGGAACGACTCGATGAAGTTGGTGGCGTAGGCCGCGGTGGCGGCACGGCGAACCTGTTCCGGCGTGGCCGCCTCGGCGCCGTAGGCGATGTTCGCCGCGACGGTGTCGTTGAACAGGAAGATGTCCTGCGATACCAGGGCGAAGTGCGCGCGCAGGCTGGCGCGGGTGACGCTGCGGGTATCGACGCCGTCGATCAGGATGCGTCCGGTATCCGGATCGTGGAAGCGGATCAGGAGATTGAGCAGCGTGGTCTTGCCGCTGCCCGAGGAACCGACGATCGCCAGCATCTCGCCCGGCTCGACCTCGAAGCTGACGCCATCGAGTGCCGGGTGTTCCGTGTTTTCATAGGTAAAGCCGAGGTTCTCCACGCGCAGGGCGCCCTGGCCGCGCGGCAGTACCTGCATGCCGGTTTCCGGTTCGCTCGGCTCGTCGAGGAAGGCAAAGACGCTCTCTGCGGAGGCGAAGCCGCGCTGCAAGGGCATGTTCAGGCCGGCCAGCCGCTTTGCCGGCGCCAGCAGCATCAGCATGGCGGTGATGAACGAGACGAAGGCGCCGACCGAAGTGGTGTCGCGCGTCGCCTGATGGACGGCGAGCCCGACGACGATGGCCAGTGCGCCGGCGGCGATCAGTTGCACCAGCGGCATCAGGACTTCGCCGGCGACGGCGATGCGCATGTTGAGGCGGCGGAAACGTTCGGTGCCGCGGCGGAAGCGGCCGACCTCGAAGTCCTGGGCATTGTGCATCTTGATGACGCGGTGCCCCTCGGCGGCTTCCTGCAGCGTTTGCGCCATCTCGCCATAGGAGTCGAGCAGGGAACGCGACAGGACGCGCATGCGGCGCGTGAAGTAGCGCATCGCCAGCAGCACCAGCGGCACGATGAACAGGCTGACCAGCGTCAGCTGCCAGTTGAGATACACCATCCAGACCAGCAGGGCGACGATGGTCAGCGAATCGCGCACCAGCGTCGTCAGCACGTTGGTGGCCGCCGTGCTCAAGCCATTCACGTCGTTGGTGACGCGCGCGGCGATGCGCGAACTCGGGTTGGTGTTGAAGAAGGTGGTGGGCAGGAGCACCAGTCGCGCGAACATGGCCTCGCGCAGGTCCGCGGTGATGCGGTTGCTGACCCAGTGCATCGCATAGCCGCCGCAGAAGCCGAAGATGCCGCGCATCAGGATCACGCCGATGATCGCGAGCGGATACTTCCACCAGGCATCCGGGTTCCCGGCGCCGAGGTTGCCGTCCAGCAGCGGCTTCATGAGCGCCGGGAACAGCGGTTCCGTCGCCGCGGTGGCGGCCATGCCGAGCACGGCCGCGACCATCACCTTCCAGTGGGGCTTCAGGTAGCCGAGCAGGCGAAGATAGAGCGTGGTGCTGCTGGGGGTGGTCATGTCATCTCCGCGAGGGTCCGGTACAGACCGACGAATCGTTGCACCATGCTGTCCGGCCGCAATTCTGCCACCGTTGCGGCTGCCGCCTGCCGGATCGCCGGGTCGCCCAGCCGTGGCCGCAACGCCCGCAGGCAGCGGACGAGGTCGTCGACATCGTTGGCGGCGCAGACTTCGCCGTTCTCGCCCGGGCGGATGAGTTCCGCGGTGCCCGTGGTCGAACTCGCCACCACGGGCAGGCCGCTGGCGAACGCTTCGACGCAGGCGTTGGGAAAGGGGTCGTACCAGGAAGGCAGCACGAAGGCGTCGGCCGCGCCGAGGTAGGGCGCCACGTCCTGTTGCGGCCCGAGGAAGCGCACCCGCCCGGCGACGCCGCAGTGTTGCGCCAGCTGCCGATAGCGGTCGGCGCGCCGGTCCGCGCCGACGATCCACAACTCGTCGTCGGGCAGGCTGGCCATGGCACGAATCGAGGTCGCCACGCCCTTGCGCTGGAAACCGGAGCCGACGCTCAGATAGACCGAAGCACGGTCGGCGGTACCCAGGCGCGCGCGTGCGGCGTCGCGGTGCCGGCTTCGCAGCCCCGGATGGAAGCGGTTGCCATCGACGCCGTTGTAGAAGACATGCAGGCGCGAGCGAGGCACGCCGAAGCGCTGGTGGATGTCATCGGCGACCATGTTCGAGTTGCAGATCACCGCGCGCAGGTCGGGGTGCCTGAACATCCGTTCCTCGGTGCGGACGAGGTAGCGGTGATAGGGCGCGTAGCGATCGGAAGTCCGGCTGGCGCATCCGGCGAAGCGGCCGCGCAGTGCCAGCCAGGTGGCGTGGACGCCATCGCCGGCGCGATAGATCGCGCAACCCGGAATGCGCTCGTGGCTTTGCACGAGATCGAAGCGGTGCTCGGCGATGATCCGCTGCACCTGTTGCGAGAAGCCGGCGTCGCGCCAGAGTCGTCCAAGGTAGAACGGCGCCACGGTCATCACCGGACCGCGCCATTCGCCGTGCCAGCGCCGCGTGACCAGCGTCGTTTCGACACCCGTGTCGCGCAGGGCATCGAGCGCCAGGTCGACGAAGCGTTCCGCGCCGCCGAATGCGGTATAGCGCTGCCGCACGATGGCCAGCCTCATGCGAGCAGCGAGTCCGCGGCGGCCAGAACGTCGGACGGTCGCAAGGAAACCAGGCAGTCGGAAACCTTGCCGCCGCCGCAGCCGTCGAGGCGGCAAGGCCGGCACGAATGGTCCGATACGACAATCCGGTGCGGCACCTGCCACGGCCCCCACTCGTGCTCGTTCGACGGGCCGAACAGCGCGACCACCGGAGTGCCCATCGCCGCCGCCATGTGCATCGGCACGGAATCGACGCAGACCGACAAGCGGGCGGCGCCGATCAGGGCGCCGAGTTCCTTCAGGGTCAGTTGCCCGGAGAGATCGATGAGTTCGGACCCGCATTGCGCCTTGATCGCGGCGGCAACGCGCATTTCCTTGTCGGCGGGCGCCGCGGTCATGACCACCCGGTAGCCGCGTTCCATGAGGCCGGCGATGGTTGCCGCATAGCCTTCGACCGTCCAGGCCTTGAACATCCAGCGCGAGGTCGGATGGATGTGGATCAGGCGGTCCTGCGCCACCGGGCGTTCGTTCAGGAGCGCGGAGACCCGCGATTCCGCCGCCTCGCCCGGATAGAAGCGCAACGGCTGGCGAGCGGCGGATGGTTGCAGGCCGACGGCCCGCAGGGCATCGAGGTGGCGTTCGACCGTATGCCGACCGCCGAGCGGAGGCGTTGGCGCGAGGTGGGTGAAGGAACTCGCCCAGAAGCGGGGGGGAGGCCGCAGCGGCGAATACCCCGCCACGCTGAGCCTTGGCCGCAACGAGCGCGCCAGCCAGGCCCCGCGCCAGCTCTCGGTCAGGTGGATGAGCAGGTCGTAGCGCCGGTCGCGCAGATCGGCGAAAAGCTGCCACTCCTGGCGGGCACGGACCGGAAAGGAGAGCTCGCGCCCCTTGCGCGGCACGACGAACAAGCGGCTGACCCCGGGGTTGTGGCTCAGCATCTCGGCAGTGTCGTCGTAAATCAGCGCGTCCACCTCGATCCCGGGCACGAGCTGCCGCAAGGTCGAGAAAACGGGAGAAGTCAGCAGCACGTCGCCGTGGTGGCGCAGCTTGATGACCAAGGCGCGGCGCAGGTTCGGAGGGGGAATGGCGTCGGGGACCATGGGCTCGGAATTCTATTCCTTATTGCCAGGCTTGCCTTTCCGGCCAGGCGGACTGACAAGTGTGTCACTGATGGCAGGGCAGAAGGTCAATACTGGCACGTGAATCTTGGCCAGCGCTGTCCGTCAGGAGGAATTATTCAGCCAGGACAACAGCTTGGACGTTTTCTCGGGGCTGGCACGAGGCTTGTATATAGAGATGCGGAAGCCGCCGTTGGCCGGGGCATTTGTCCCCCCCATTTTCAGATGTATTCCGGCCGTCGGCAGTTCGTGTGGAACCCTCTCCATGGCGTGGGCGGATGTTGAAATGCCAAGGGTGAAGCGCGGCACGGGACAATTCCTTCCTCCGCAGTCCCGTGGCTGGCAGGTGGTCGTCAAGACCATCGGCGGCGACTTCTTCTTTTCCTGCTTGTTCCTACTCGGCTCTCAGCGCTTCGACCGGATCGAGCCCGGCCGCGCGCCGCGCCGGCAGCACGCCGGCCGCGAGGCCGATGACGACCGCCACCCCCTCGGCCAGGAACACGAACGACCACGGCGTATGCACGGGCAGCGCCGGGAATGCGAGATGCAGCAGCTGCGCGAAGCCGACGCCGAGCGCCAGGCCCGCGATGCCGCCGATCGCCGCCAGCGCCACCGCTTCGCCGAGGAAGATGCTCAGGATGGTCCGCTCCGGTGCGCCGATCGCCTTGAGCAGCCCGATCTCGTTGGTACGCTCGGTGACGGCGATGGTCATGATGGTGACGATGCCGACGCCGCCGACCAGCAGCGAGATGCCGCCCAGCGCGCCGACGGCGGCGGTAAGGATGTCGAGGATCTTCGACAGCGTGCGCAGCATGTCCTCCTGCGTGGTCAGCGTGAAGTCCTCGCGGCCGTGGCGTGTCGCCAGGACTGACTTTACGGCGTCCGCCACCTTCTTGGTGTCGACGCCCTCCCGGTAGGAGAGGTTGATGCGCATCAGGCCGTCGCGGTTGTAGAGTTCCAGCGACCGTGCGACCGGAATGTAGACCATGTCGTCGAGGTCCACGCCCAGGAACTGCCCCTTGGGTTCCATCACGCCGATGATGCGGAACTGCATGCCGCCGATGCGCAGGCGCTGGCCGAGCGCCTGTTCGGCGCCGAACAGCTCGCTCTTCAGCTTCGGTCCCAGCACCGCCAGGGCGCGGGCGCTTTCCATCTCCTCGGCGGGCAGGAAGTTGCCGACGCCGACCGTCAGCTTCGACACTTCGCGCATCGCCGGCCCGGTGCCATAGACCATCGTGCGCCGCACGCGGCCGTTGGCCGATACTTCCGAGTTGCCCCAGACGATGGGTGTCACGGCGACGATGTTGGGCACCCGCTCCAGCGCGCGCGCATCATCCATGGTCAGGAGGCGCACGGTGGTCTGGAGGCCGCCCGGCCCGCCGCTGGCAGAGGTCTTGCCCGGCGCGATCTCGATCACGTTGGTGCCGAACTGCGTGAATTCGGCCAGCACGAAGCGATGCACGCCTTCGCCGATGCTGGTCAGCAGGATCACCGCGGCGATGCCGACGGCGATGCCGAGCAGGGTCAGGAAGCTCCTAAGCCGATGGGCCGTCAGAGAGCGCAGCGCGAGGGTCGTGAGATCCTGCCAGTTCATCGCTTCGCAAGCGCCTGCACGGGGTCCATGCGGGCGGCACGGTTGGCCGGCATCACGCCGAACAGCAGGCCAGTGCCCAGCGCCGTCGCCAGCGCGGCGATCACCGCCCAGGCAGGCGGATAGGCCGGCAGCGCCGGGAACATCAGGCGCAGCGCCAATGCGCCGCCTTCGCCGATCAGGTAGCCGAGCACCGCGCCGGCCGCCGAGAGCAGCGCCGCCTCGGTGAGGAAGGCGTTGCGGATGGTGTGGCCAGGCGCGCCCAGCGCCTTCATCAGCCCGATCTCGCCGGTGCGCTGCGTCACCGCAACCAGCATCACGTTCATGACCAGGATGCCGGCCACCGCGAGGCTGATGCCGGCGATGCCCGCCACGCCGTAGGTGAGCACGCCGAGGATGCGGTCGAAGGTGGCCAGCACGGCGTCCTGGGTGATCACCGTCACGTCCTCCTCGTTGTCGTGGCGCGCCTTGATGATGGCCGCCGCTTCGTCCTTCGCCGCCAGGATCGAGTCGCGGCCCTTGGCCTCGACCAGGATGCGGAACAGCGTGTTGGTGTTGAACATCGCCTGCGCGGCCGAAACGGGCAGCACGATCACCTCGTCGGCGTTCATGCCCAGGCCCTGGCCCGATTGCGCCAGCACGCCGATGACGCGGTAGCGGCGGTCGCCGACGCGGATCATGCGGCCGACCGCCGGCTCCGCGCCGAACAGCTCCTCGCGCACCTTGGCGCCGAGGATGGCCACCGACGACGACAGCCCGGTGTCGCCGGCAGGCAGGATGCGGCCCTGCGCGACCGTGAGGCCGCGGATCAGGAAGTAGTCGGCGGTAGTGCCGACCACGGTGACGTCGCGCAGCTTGCCGCCGTAGCTCGCTTCCGAGGTGCCGATGGTCAGCGCCGCCGCGCGCAGCACCGATGGCGCGCGGGCAATGGCCTGCGCATCGTCCACCGTCAGGTCGCGCGGCGTGCCGGTGATGGCGTTGGCGGGATTGAAGCCGCCCGTCTCGGAGCGGCCCGGCAGGACGATGACCAGGTTGCTGCCGAGCGAGGAGAACTCGTTGACCACGTAGCGCCGCGCGCCGTCGCCCAGGGCGGTGAGCATCACCACCGCGGCGACGCCGATGCTCATCGCCAGCACCATCAGGAAGGTGCGCAGCGGGTAGCCGGTGGCGGAGCCGGCGGCGAAGCGGAGGACGTCGGCGGAGCGCATCAGCGGTCTCCCGTGTCTTCCGCCTTGCTGCCGTCTTCCATCATCACGCGCCGCCGTGCGCGGCCGCCGAGCACGGGGTCGTGGGTGACGACGACCAGCGTCACGCCGCCCGCGTTGAGCCCTTCGAGCAGCGCCATGACGTCCTCGCCGGTGGCGCGGTCGAGGTTGCCGGTCGGCTCGTCGGCCAGCAGCATGGCCGGCCGCATGATGGTGGCGCGGGCGATGGCGACGCGCTGGCGCTGCCCGCCCGAGAGCTGGTCGGGGCGATGGCCGGCGCGATCGGCCAGGCCGTAGTCGGCCAGCGCCTTCGCCACGCGCTGGGCCCGTTCGGCGGGTGCGATGCCGGCCAGCATCATCGGCAGGGCGACGTTCTCGGCGGCGGTGAGGCGCGGTACCAGGTGGAAGCTCTGGAACACGAAGCCGATGCGCTCACGGCGCACGCGCGCCTGTTCCTCGGCGGACAGCGTGGTCACGTCGCGGCCTTCGAGGCGGTAGGTGCCCGCGTTGGGCCGGTCGAGCAGGCCGAGCAGGTTGAGCAGCGTCGATTTGCCCGAACCCGACGGCCCCATGATCGCCACGTATTCGCCGGCCTCGACGGTGAGGTCGAGCGCGTGCAGCGCATGCACCTCGCTGTCGCCGAGCGTGAATACGCGCTCGATGGCGGAGAGTTCGATGAGGGCCATCTACTTTTTGGCTTTGTCGTCGACGACAGCCCGCACGCCAGCCTTGACGCCCTCCTTCTCCAGCGAGGTGACGATCCGGTCGCCGGCCTGCAAGCCGTCCAGCACTTCCGTGTATTCCCAGTTGGCGATGCCGGCCTTGATCGGGCGCTCCTCCAGCTTGCCGCTGTCGGCATTCAGCAGCAGCACCTTGCCGCCTTCCTGGATCGCCGCAGTCGGCACGCGCAGCGCGTCGTCCTTCACCGCCAGCACGATCTCGACGTCGGCGCTGTAGCCGACCAGCAGGCCGCCGATCTCCTCGGGCTTGAGGAAATCGACCTCCACGTCGACCGTGCGCGCCTGCTTCTCGACGGCCGTCACGTAGGGCGCCACGCGCTTCACCCTGCCCGGGAAGTCGCGCTTGGCGAAGGCGTCCATCTTGATCCGTACCGGCTGGCCGACCTTGATCTTCGGCGCGTCGATCTCGTCCATCGGCGCGGTCACGTACAGGCAGGTCTCGTCGATCAGGTCGATCGCCGGCGGCGTCGGCACGCCCGGCGGCGAAGGCGTCGAATACTCGCCGATCTCGCCGACGATCTTCGCCACCGTGCCGGCGA
This sequence comes from Rhodocyclaceae bacterium, assembly GCA_016880655.1. Classification (GTDB taxonomy): domain Bacteria; phylum Pseudomonadota; class Gammaproteobacteria; order Burkholderiales; family Rhodocyclaceae; genus Fen-999. The sequence continues at coordinate 6,707 of JAEHDA010000187.1, read as the reverse complement.
AGGGTGCGTAAAGGACGGTGCGGCCCTGCTCGACGCGCGTCGCGGCCAGCCGCGCTTCGGCCTGGCGCACATCGGCCTTGGCCGTCTCGCACCCGGCGGCGCGCGCGTTGGCTTCGGTGCGCGCCTGATCTTCCTTCGACAGCGAAACGAAGTTCTGCTTGCGCAGGTCGCTGACGCGATCCGCTTCGCGCATGGCGTTGGCGGCCACGGTGCAGGCCTCGGTCACCCGCCGCCGGGCGAGTTCCACCTGGCTGGCGGCCAGCGTCTGCTGCGCCTTCTGGTCGTCGTTCCAGAGCTTCATCAGCAACTGGCCCTTCTTCACCTTGTCGCCTTCCTTGACCGCGAGGACCTCGATCCGGCCGCCGAGGATGGTCGACAGCTTGGTGCGCTGGCAGGCCTCGATTGAGCCGGCCCGGGTGTTGGCGATGGTCGACTCGACGCGGCCGCGATCGACTTCCTTGACCACGACCGCGACGGACTTGGGCAAAGTCAGCCGCCACAGCACGCCGATGGCGACGGCTGCAATGACGGCGAGGATGATCAGCGAACGAAGCGACGGACGTTTCATGGCGGCGAACACGCGAAAGCGATGCCGCCGATTCTACGCTGCGGCTCCTAAACTCCGCCCAGCCAGAACGCGACGTCCATCTTCAGGAACTCGTCCCACGGCACATAGTGGGAGCCGTCGCAGGAGAAGGTGAGGCCGACGATGCCGTTGAAGATATTGAGCGTGCCCGTGCGCAGGTAGAAGGTCTCGTCGACGAAGCGCAGGGAGCGCAGCGCGTCGAGTATGGCGCGGATGCGCTCCTTCGGCACCAGCGCGTTCGACGGATACGGCTGCTTGCGGAAGGCCAGGCAGATGTCCGGATTGGTCAGCGCCTTGATGTCGAGCAGGTGGTAGCGGTAGGGGTCGTCCAGCGTCCAATACACGGCGCGGCTGCTGGAGAAGTGCAGCATGATGTGGTGCATGCCGTGATCGACCATCAGCTCCTCGACCACGCCGAGCACGGTGTCGATGTTGCGGTCCATCTCGCTCTCGGCGCGCGTCTGGTGGAACACCGCGCCGCGAATGGCGGGGTCGCCGCGCATCTGCCGCCACTGCGCCTGCTCGTCGATGCTCTGGCGCGTCAGCGGCAGGTCGTGGAGGAAGAAGTCGGCGCCGACGAAGCCGAGCGCCTTGCCCGCTTCGTCGCGCACCAGCTGGATGGCCGTCAGCCCCGGCCGCCGCTCGCGCAGCGTGATGTAGGCGCGCGAGAGCAGGAAGCCCGAGCCCGGCTGCGCCTCGCGCATGTACGGGCGGTGCGAGCGGTCGCGGCCGAAATCCGCCTCGTCGATGCCGCGCCGGCCGACGTTGTCGGAGATCTGCACGCCGTTGGTGTCGACCACATAGAGGTAGCGGCAATACAGCACGGTCGAGATCATGCGGCCGAGCACGTCATCGAGCCCTTTGCGGTCGCCCCAGACCTCGGCGCAGGCGCGCGCCGCGCGGCGCAGCGGCTCTTCCAGCAGGCGTTTGAGTTCGGCGCGCTGGCGCGTGACGACTTCCTGGAGCGAGTTCTGTCCCACGTTCAGCGCGTCGTCAGCAGGCGCAGCCCGAGCGCGACGAGGATGCCGCCGGCGACGCGGTCGAGCCAGGTGCCGATGGCGGGGCGGCGCGCCAGCCGCTCGCCGAGGTGGCCAGCGAACCAGCCGATGGCGGCGAAGATGAGCGCGGTCTCGACGGTGAACACGAGGCCGAGCTGGGCGATCTGCCAGCCGGCGTGGCAGCGCGCGCCGTCGACGAACTGCGGCAGGAAGGCGAGGAAGAACAGGATCACCTTCGGATTGACGGCGTTGGCGATCAGGCCCCTGGCGAACAGTTTCATCGGCGGTTCGTTCATCGCCGTGGCCATGTTCGCCGGCCGGGCGTTGCGTATGGCCTGGATGCCGAGCCAGACGAGGTAGAGCCCGCCCGCGACCTTCAGCGCGGTGAAAGCGGCGGGCGAGGCGGCGATCAGCGCGGAAACGCCGAGCGCGGCGAGCAGCGTGTGGTTGGCGCAGCCAAGCGCGCAGCCGAGGCCGAACATCACGCCCGACCGGCGGCCGCGCGCCATGCCCAGCCCGAGGACCATGAGATTGTCCGGCCCGGGCGCGAGCGTGATCAGCACCGCGACGGCGAGGAAGCCGGAAAACTGCGGCAGCGAGAGCAGGAAGTCAGATGGCATGGACCCTATTCTGCCAGACCAGCCGCCCGTCCTCGATCAGGCTGACCGCCCCGTAATCGAACCGTAGCGTGTGCCACTCCTCGACGCCCGCCAGTTCCGCAGCGCAGGCGCGCAGCACGCCGCCGTGCGCAACGACCACCGCCGTATCGGGCAGCTCGCGCAGCAAGAGCGCCACGCGCGCGCGTATCCCGGCCGGGCTCTCGCCGCCCGGTGGCGCGTAGCCGACCGGGTCGGCCGCCCAGGCATCGATCTCGTGGCGCGGGATGTCGTCCCAGCGCCGCATCTCCCAGGCGCCGAAGTCCATCTCGGCCAGGCGCGCGTCGACCCTCGGTTCGGCATGCAACGCCCGCGCCAGTTCCAGGCAGCGGCGCAGCGGGCTCGACCAGAGCGGCGCGTTGCCTGGCAGCAGCGGACGCAGCGCTTCGGCGCAGTGCCCGGCATCCTCGGCCAGCCCGAGGTCGCTGCGGCCGTAGCAGACACCTTCCGCGACGGCCGGCCTCGGATGGCGGATCAGGTAAAGCTGCACAGCAGTCCGAGGTAGAACGCGATTTCAGTCAACTGCTGGGTCGCGCCCAGACAGTCGCCGGTGTAGCCGCCGATGCGTTTCACGAAGTAGCGCGCCGCCAGCCACGTAACGACCGCCACTAGCGCCAGCGCCAGCGCAGCCCGTGGCCACGGCAGCAGCGCGCAGGGCGCGAGACCGGACAGCGCGGTCACCGCCAGTTCGCCCTTGCCCATGCGCGTCGCCAGCGGTTTCGACTTCGCGCTGTCGTCGTCCCGCGCATAGTCGAGCGCGTAGATCAGGGTGGTCGAGGCGAAGCGCGACACGCTGTGGCCGGCGACGATCGTGGCGGCGAAAGTCAGCCATGGCGTGACCGGAGGGAATCCCCGTGGGAACACGCCACCCAGATTCGCTAGCGCTTCGTACTTCGTCAGCAGCGCGATGCCGATGCCTATCGCGCCGTAGCTGCCGATGCGCGAGTCCTTCATGATGCGCAGCACGTCCTCGCGCGTCCAGCCGCCGCCGAAGCCGTCGACGCTGTCGGCCAGGCCGTCCTCGTGGAAGGCGCCGGTCGCCAGCAGCGTCGCCGCCATGCCGAGCAGCACGGCGATGGACATCGGCCAGACCGATGTCGCCGCCAGCGTCACGCCCGCGCCAATGGTACCGACGATGACGCCGACCAGCGGGAAGTAGCGCGCCGCGTGGTTCAACTGCCCGGCCGAGTGGCCGACCCACGCTGGCGCGGGCAACCGCGTGAAGAAGCGCAGGGCCGCGAAGAAGTATTCGAGTTCTCTTCGCATCAGATTTTTTCGCTGACGCCCGCCGACTCGAAGCTCGCCATCTCGTTGAGGAAGGCGCAGGCGGCGCGTACCAGCGGCCAGGCCAGCGCCGCGCCGGTGCCCTCGCCCAGCCGCAGGTCGAGCGAAACCAGCGGCGATGCCTGCAAGGCGGCGAGTTGCGCGCGATGGCCGGCCTCGGCCGAGGCGTGGCAGAACACGGCGTAGTCGAGGAAATCCGCCGCGATGCGCGCCGCCGTCAGCGCCGCCGCGCCGCAGATGAAGCCGTCGACCAGCACCAGCATGCGCTGCTGCGCCGCCGCCAGCATGGCGCCCGCCATCATCGCGATCTCGAAGCCGCCGAATCTTGCGAGTACGTCGAGGGGTGCGTTGTTGCGCCCGGGCCACGCGGCCAGCGCCTGTTCCAGCAGCGCCTGCTTGCGCGCGAGGCCCGCGTCGTCGAGCCCGGTGCCGCGGCCGATGCACGACGGCAGCGGCAGGTCGGTCAGGCAGTGGGTGAGCAGCGACGCCGAGGCCGTGTTGCCGATGCCCATCTCGCCGAAGCCGATCACCTCGCAGCCGTCGCGCGCAAGCGTGGCGACGATCGCCGCGCCCTTGGCCATCGCGGCGTCGCGTTGTTCTGCGGTCATGGCCGCGCCGTCGAGATAACTCAGCGTACCGCCACGGCTGACTTTGGCGTCGACCAGGTTGTCGCGAACGCCGAACTCGTGCGCCACGCCGGCATCGACGATGGTGAGGCCGATGCCGTTGGCGCGCGCGAAGACGTTGATCGCCGCGCCGCCGGCCAGGAAGTTCTCCACCATCTGCCAGGTCACCTCCTGCGGAAAGGCCGAGATGCCGGCCTTGGCTGCGCCGTGGTCGCCGGCCAGCACGACGATGTGCGGCCCGGCCAGCGTCGGCGTCAGCGTGCCGCGCACGCGACCGATCTGGAGCGCCAGTTCTTCGAGCCGGCCGAGTGCGCCCAGCGGCTTGGTCTTCTGGTCGATCTTGCGGCGCAGGGCCGCGTCGAGGCTGCGGTCAGCCGGAGCAAGCGAAAGATCCATGATGGGCGTCGATGAGGAAAGGCCGGATTCTAGTGCTACGCTTCGCCCATGATCGAACTCGTCATCGGCGGCGCCCGTTCGGGCAAGAGCAGCCACGCGGAACGGCAGGCACGCGCCTGCGGACTCCCGGTGATCTACTTCGCCACGGGCGAGGCGCGCGACGAGGAGATGACGGCGCGCATCGCCCACCACCGCGAGCGCCGCCCGCCCGAATGGCGCACCATCGAGGAGCCGCTGCTGCTTGCCGAAGCGCTGCGCCGCGAGGCGGCCCACGACGCCTGCCTGCTGGTCGACTGCCTGACGCTCTGGCTCACCAACGCGATGTTCGCCAGGCGCGAGGACGAGATCGACAAACTGCTCGCAACGCTGCCCGCGCTGCCCGGCCGCATCATCCTGGTCAGCAACGAAGTCGGCTGGGGCATCGTGCCGGAAAACGCGCTGGCCCGCCGCTTCCGCGACGAGCAGGGCCGGCTCAACCAGCGCATCGCGGCGATTGCAGGTCGGGTGACGCTGGTTGCGGCGGGGCTGCCGCTCAGCCTCAAATAAGCCCGCGGAGGTCGAGCGCGGCTTCCACCGCATCGGCCAGCCGATCGAGGTCGGCTTCGCGGCGGGCGGCGAGGTCGACGGCCGCGATGTCCTGCGCGCCGGCCCAGGCGAGCAGCGCGATCAGCGCTTCCGGCCGGTCGAACAGGCCGTGGCAGTAGGTGCCGATGATGTTCTCGCTCATGACGCCATCAATGCGGCCATCATCGAACTTCACGGCGGGCGCAGCGAGCGCGGGGCCGCGCGTGACGCCCATGTGGATTTCGTAACCTGACATAGGCGTGTCGCCACGGCTGACTTTCAGTGAACCGCTGACGTTGCGCAACTGCTTCTCGGCTTCCAGCGTGGTTTCGCAGTCGAGCAGACCGAGGCCGTCGATGCTTCCCGGCGCACCTTCGATGCCGGCGGGATCGTGCAGCTTGCTGCCGAGCATCTGGTAGCCGCCGCACAGGCCGATCAGCTTGCCGCCGTAGCGCAGATGGCGCTTGATTGAAGTCTCGTGCCCCTGCCCGCGCAGCCAGGCGAGGTCGGCCTGCACCGACTTCGAGCCGGGCAGCACGATCAGGTCGCAAGGGGGGATCTTCTGTCCCGGCCCGACCCAGCGGAAATCGATTTGCGGATGCAGGCGCAGCGGGTCGAGGTCGTTGGCGTTGGAGATGCGCGGAAACACCGGCGCGGCGACGACGAGCTTCGTTTCGCCTTCGCGCTCGACGTGGTGTTCGAGCGCATCCTCGGCATCGAGGAAGAGGCCATGCAGCCAGGGCAGCACGCCGAGCACCGGCTTGCCGGTGCGCTGCGTGAGCCATTCGAGGCCGGGTTCGAGCAGGCCGATGTCGCCGCGGAAGCGATTGACCACCAGCCCCTGCACGCGCGCCCGTTCGCTTGCCGAGAGGCAGTCGAGCGTGCCGACGAAGTGGGCGAGGATGCCGCCGCGGTCGATGTCGCCGACGATGATCACCGGGATATCCACGGCCTCGGCGAAGCCCATGTTGGCGATATCCCTGTCCCTGAGATTCACCTCCGCCGGGCTGCCCGCGCCCTCGACGATCACGCAGTCGAACTCGTTCGTGAGCCTTTGCCAGGATTCGAGGACGGCGTTCATAGCGACACGCTTGTAGTCGTGGTAGGCCTTGGCGTCGAGGTCGGCGATGGCCTTGCCGTGGATGATCACCTGCGCGCGCTTGTCGGAGTTCGGCTTGAGCAGCACGGGGTTGAAATCGATGCGCGGCGCGAGCCCCGCCGCCTGCGCCTGCAAGGCCTGCGCGCGGCCGATCTCGCCGCCATCGACAGTCACCGCCGAGTTGAGCGCCATGTTCTGCGGCTTGAACGGCGCGACGCGCACGCCGCGTCGATGCAGCAGGCGGCAGAGCGCCGCGACCAGCACGCTCTTGCCGGCGTCGGAGGTGCAGCCTTGTATCATGAGGGCCTTCATTGGCCAATTCTCCCATGTCCCCGCGCGTGTTCCGCTTCATCGCCTTGCTGGCGTGCTTTGTCGGCCCTGCCCACGCGGAAATCGTCGTGCAGGACGACACCGGCGCCACCGTGCGACTGGCGCAGCCGGCGCGCCGCATCGTCAGCCTCGCGCCGCACATCACCGAAACGCTTTACGCCGCCGGCG
>JAEHDA010000186.1 GCA_016880655.1 Rhodocyclaceae bacterium | reverse complement strand
TCTGCGATACCGAAACACCGAGCACGGCAGGTCCCATCAAAGTCAGGATTCGGCGCACGCCGGGGTCGTTCGGGGCCCAGTCGAAACGCGGCAGCATGCCGATACGCTTCAGGGCCGGCAGTTGCAGTGCCAGTTGCAGGATGCCACCGATAAACACGGCCCAGGCGAGCGCCAGTACGGGCGGATCGAACCATGGAGCGGCGAACAGCGCCATGCCGATCAGTGACAGGTTGAGCAGGACGGGCGTGAAGGCCGGCAGCGCGAAGCGGCTCCAAGTATTGAGTATGCCGGCAGCCAGGGCCACCAGCGCCATGAACAGGATGTAGGGAAAGGTGATCCGCGTGAGTTCGACGGTGAGGGCGAACTTGTCGGCATCGGCCGAAAAACCCGGCGCCGAGATGTAGATGATCAGCGGCGCAGCAATGATTCCCAGTATTGCGACCAGCAACACGGCGACGAACAACGCCGTCGCCGTTCGATCGACCAGCAGTTTCGTCTCGCTCTCGCCGCGCCGGCTCCTGTACTCCGCGAGGAGCGGTACAAATGCCTGGGAAAAGGCGCCCTCGGCAAACAGCCGCCTCAGCAGGTTTGGCAGGCGGAAGGCGACGAAGAAGGCGTCGGTCATCATGCCGGCGCCGAAGCTTCGCGCGATGACGAAGTCGCGTACGAATCCGAGGATGCGGGATAGCAGCGTCATGCCGCTGACCGTCGCCAGCGAGCGCAGGAGGCCGGGGGAGGAACTCATGGACGGCAATAGTATCGGTTCCCGTGGGTCGCCGGGGCCTTGCATTCGATCCGCGATGCCCATATAATCGCGCGCTCTTTAGCCCCCTTACCAACGGATCAGATATGGCCAACAGCGCCCAAGCACGCAAGCGTGCCCGTCAAGCCGTCAAGCAGCGCGCGCACAACATGAGCCTGCGCTCGACCCTGCGTACCGCGATCAAGCGGGTGCGCAAGGCGATCAGCGCCGGCGACAAGACTGCCGCCCAGGCAGTATTCAAGGAGTCCCAGAGCGTCATCGACTCCATTGCCGACAAGAAGATCATGCACAAGAACGCCGCCGCTCGTCACAAGAGCCGTTTGTCCGCCGCGATCAAGTCCCTCTGATCGTCGCCCTTTCGGGCGAAGCAGCATCACGGGTCGCCAAGCGCGGCCCGTTTGTTTTTCCGGCCAAACCTATCGACTGGCCGCCCCCCTTTCCGTCTAGAGTCCGGGAAGATTCCCCAATGGGATGAACGTGCTAGCTTGCACATCTCATTCGGCGTACATATAATCTCCGAACTGCCCTGATCGGAAAGGGAATTTCATGCTGGCTCCGGTACTAACGAAATACGGCTTCCGTATAAGGACGCGCGTCGGCTTGGTAATCAACAATCTGATGATCCACGGACGCGATCCGGCCGAGGCGCAGCGCAAGTTGCGCCAGATGTATCGGGACTGCGAGATCATCGAGTGCGTGTGCCATCACGGCAATGCCAGAACCCTGATGTCCGGTTACGGGAAAAGCGCGAGTTGAAATGTTGTCGCGCCGAGAACGGCTTCGTTGCAGGCTTCGCCTGTACAGGCCAGGAATTTTGAACTAAGATTGCCCCATTCTTTGAAGCACGGCGCGGCGGCCACGGTGGCCGCCGTCTGTTTTTTTGCGCGGAGAGTTCATGCCGCATCTGATGAACAACTACAACCGGCAGCCGATCGCCTTTACGCATGGCGAGGGCTGCTATCTTTATGACGAACAAGGCCGCAGTTACCTTGACGCGTTGGGCGGCATTGCCGTCAATACCCTCGGTCATGCCCATCCGCGGCTGGTCCGCGCGATCAGCGAGCAAGCCGGTCGGCTGATACATACCTCGAACATCTACCGGGTGCGCGAGCAGGAACTGCTTTCCGACCGGCTGGCGGTGCTGGCCCGGATGGACGAGGTGTTCTTCTGCAATTCGGGTTGCGAGGCCAACGAGGCGGCGATCAAACTGGCGCGGCTGTACGGCCACCAGAAGGATATCGACCAGCCGGCCATCATCGTCATGGAGCATGCCTTCCACGGCCGCACACTGGCGACGCTTTCGGCGACGGGCAATCGCAAGGTCCAGGCCGGCTTCGAGCCGCTGGTATC
>JAEHDA010000185.1 GCA_016880655.1 Rhodocyclaceae bacterium | reverse complement strand
TATTGCTGGCGCTTGCGAGTGCTGGTGCCTCGGCTCACGGCCGCGTTCACTTCGGCGTCCATCTCGGTCCCTATTGGGGCCCGTGGTGGGTCGTGCCGCCACCCGTCTACTATTCGTCGCCCGTCGTGGAGCGCGAAGAGCCGATCGTCATCGAGCAAACCACGGCGCCGATCGACTACTGGTACTTCTGTAGACCGGCGAACGCCTATTACCCGTACGTCAGGGACTGCTCCGCGCCCTGGGAAAGGGTGCCGGCCCGGCCGGCCCGACAGCCCTGAGTTACGGTGTCGCTCGCGGCGCGAGCGACATGCCGAAGTAATGGCGGGGAAAACCCGCTGAGTTCGGCCCTTCGGACACCTTCTGCCACCGGGCACCGCGACTACAATGCGGCGATCAGACCTTCCGGGGACAGGACGGGAGACGTCCCGATCCGGGGAAAGCAACCATGAAATACCACGACAGCGTCGAACAGAGTGCCGAATACCTTCGGCGGTCGCTGCCCCTGATGTCGCGCCAGGGCGCGGCACTCACTCCCATCAGCTATGCCATCTGGTATGAATACGTTGCGGGCATCAATCCTGCGCTCCAGGCGCGCGTAGACAATCTGACCAAGGACGGCCGCGTCCTGGACGACGACCTGACGGCCGAGCTGTTCCGGCGCTACGTTGCGGATGTCGATCACGAAACCGCGCATCGCGTCAGCCACGATCTTCAGCAGATGATGGCCAACGTCTCGCAGTCGGCGGCCCATGCCGGCCACAAGGCCGGCGAATTCGGCAGCGCACTCGAGACCTGGTCGGCGGGATTGCTCAGTTCGCCCGAACCCGCGACGGCCGTCGCCACCCACCTCGCATCGCTGCTCAACCATACGCGGGACATGCAGACGTCCGTTACTACGCTCAAGACGCGGCTTGACGACAGCCAGCGGGAGATCGAGGAGTTGCGCCAGGAGGTCGACCGCGCCCGCGAGGCGGCGCTGGCGGACGGCCTGACCGGCCTGTCGAACCGGCGCGGCTTCGATATGGCCCTGTCATCGTGCCTCGCTGACATCGGCAGCCACGGGCCAAGCCTGCTGATCGCCGACATCGACCACTTCAAGCACGTCAACGACCGCTACGGCCACCTGTTCGGCGACAAGGTCATCCGCGCCGTCGCGCAGATACTGAAGGAAAACGTCAAGGGGCGCGACACCGCGGCCCGGTATGGCGGCGAGGAGTTCATCATCCTGCTGCCGAACACGCCGCTCGGTGGCGCGCAGGCGCTCGCCGAACAGATCCGCGCCATGGTGGAAGGCTGCCGGATCCGGCGGCTCGACAACCAGGAGTCCATCGAGAGCGTCACCCTGTCGTTCGGTGTGGCCAGCCATCGGCCGGGCGAAACCGCGGAGCAGTTGCTCGCGCGCGTCGACGGGGCGCTGTACACCTCGAAGCAACAAGGGCGCAACCGCGTCACGGTAGCCGGCGCTTAGTCGCCCGACACTGCCTGGGGCAGTTGCACGCCCAGACGTCCCGCGAGGAAATCGACCAGCGTGCGCACCCGGTGCGGAACGTGGCGGTTGCCGGGCAACACGGCATACACACCGAGTTCCGGAGTCGGAAAGTCGGCGAGAACCTCCCGCACCGTACCTGCCGCCAGCGCCGGCCCGGCAATGAAGATCGGTTCGCAGGCGATCCCCAGTCCCTTCACCGCTGCATCGAGGAGAACGTCGCCATTGTTCGCCTGTAGCCGGCCGTGCACCGGGAACCCGCGCAATTGTCCATCGACCATGAACTGCCAGGCGGCATTGTCGGACAACGTGTAGCCAAGGCACTCGTGCGCCACCAGGTCGGCCGGATGCCTGGGCTCGCCGCGACGATCGAGGTACGCCGGCGCGGCGACGACCACCAGGCGGCTAGAGCTCAAGCGACGGACTACCTCTCGTGGACCGAGGTAGTCGGTAACGCGAATCGACAGGTCGACGCCCTCCTCGATCAGGTCGATGCGCCGATCCGAGAAGTCCATGTCGAGTTCGACGGCGGGATAGCGGGAGGCGAATTCCAGCAGCAACGGCGCCAGATAGCGCACGCCAAAGATTAGCGGCAGGCCGACGCGGATGGCCCCGCGCGGCACCAGCCGATCCTCCGCCATTTCGGTTTCCGCCGCTTCGAGGAGATTCAGTATCTCGCGGCACTTCTCCAGATAGCCCGCCCCCGCGGCGGTGAGATTGAGCCGGCGGGTGCTGCGCGCGATGAGCTTCACGCCCAGCTTTGCCTCCAGGCCGGCCACCTTGCGCGTCACCACCGAACGAGCCACGCCCAGCTGCTGGGCGACAGCGGCAAAGCTCCCCTGCTCCGCCACGCGGACGAACAGCCGCATGCCTTCCAGTTGGTCCATTGTTGTGCCTTGAGCAACGATCAATTGCTGATTGTCGACTATTTCCGCGCAAGATTGTTCGATAAAGTCCGACCAACGTACTGAGACATTGACGCCCCGGCCATGAACGAACCTCGCTACACCGCCACCGCCATCGCCCTGCACTGGCTGATGGCCGCACTGATCCTCGGCACCTTCGGCGTCGGCCTCTACATGCACGAACTGCCGCTCTCGCCGACCAAGCTACAGATCTATTCCTGGCACAAGTGGGCCGGCGTTTCCGCGTTCCTGCTCGTGTTCGTCCGGCTCGCCTGGCGTGCCACCCATCGTCCGCCGCCTCTGCCGTTCGCGATGCCGCGCTGGCAGCAGTTCGCAGCGCACGGAGGCCACGCGCTGCTCTACCTGCTGATGATCGCAATTCCTCTGACCGGCTGGCTGATGAGTTCGGCCAAGGGCTTCCAGACCGTGTACTTCGGCGTGCTGCCGATTCCCGATCTGCTCGCCAAGAACAAGGAACTGGGCGACGCGCTGCGGGAGGTCCACGAGGTGCTCAACTTCCTGATGATCACCATCGTCGCCGGCCACGTCGGCGCGGCACTCAAGCACCACTACATCGACCGCGACGACGTCCTGACCCGCATGTCGCCGCACCACGCACGCAAGGGGCAACACGCATGAGGCTGGCAACGATTGCATCGGCGTTCCTGGCCATCGCCGCCTCGGCGCATGCCGAGGAATACAACACCGTCCGGTCCGACCAGAGCACGGTGGCGTTCGTCTTCCGCCAGATGGGCGTACCGGTCGACGGCCGCTTCGGCAAGTTCGCGGCGCAACTGAAGTTCGACCCCGCGAAGCCGGCAGCAGCCAGCGCCGCCATCGACATCGACCTCGCCAGCATCGACGCCGGCTCGGCGGAGGCCAACGACGAAGTCGCCGGCAAGCTCTGGTTCAACACCAAGGCCTTTCCCGGCGCACGCTTCGTCGCCACCGCCATCCGTCCGCTCGGCGGCAACCGCTACGAGGCCATCGGCAAGCTGACCATCAAAGGCCGCACGCAGGACATCGCGGCGCCGTTC